>NZ_CP133721.1:2100000-2331026 GCF_031326205.1 Flavobacterium sp. 20NA77.7
GATGTTGTTTTGTTAAACTAGGAATATAGTTCATTAATTTATCATTATAATTTAAACTTGTATTTTCTGGCGAATAAACTTCTAATTGACGCTCTGAAAGGAAAAACATATTCTCTATTCGTCTCAAATTAGCATCCAGGCCAAATCCTTTTTGTGAATAACCTAAATTTACTAAAAAAGCATTACCTGGTTTTACAAAATTATAATTAAGATTATTCCCTTGTAGAATCGCGTCTTTAGATTTTAAATCATGCTCAACATTTACATAAAAATTATTTTTTTCAAAACCGATTCTATTTGAGACTACTGCTGTGTTTTCACTAAAATTTGTAATCCCAGCTGGTAATTTATCATTTCTATTTACGTAACTAAATCCATAATTTAATTCGAAAGAAGTGAAGTCAAATAATTGAGCTACATTCATTTCTGCATTAAAACCAATGGTAGTGCCTTTAGTAACTTCAAATCCAGAACGTTGTTTTCCATATAAAGCGGTTAACGTTATAGATTCGAATGGTTTGTAAATAATTCTTCCTCCTCGAAGCGCATTATTTATACCCAAGGAACGATCTTCCCAACTCCTTAAAGCTAAACCGCTCCCAAATTGCTCATAAAAATGACCTATATTAATTTCTAATTTTGTTGATTTATACCGTGCATAATATGTTCCGAAATTAGTTTTAGAAAATTTAGGATTATAATTTAATAACGCTTCATTTGTATAAGATTCTACTTGAGTGCCAATAGTAAATTTACCATAATTCAAATTGAGCAATAAATAATTATTTGATCGTAGCGGAATCGAGTTGTGTTGAATACCTCTATTTACATCATTTGTATACCATTGTCCATTTCCTTCATAACTTCCAGATAATTTTAATTTTGATTTTATAGTATCTTTATCTTGTGCATGTAATGCTATACCAAATAGAAATGTTGTTAAAATGAGATATTTTTTCATATGTAAATATTTATTGTTTTTTTAAGGTCATATGGTATCGCTTTATTTTCATTGGTGTTTGTTTGCACAAACTTTTTGTTAATAGCGATTTCATAGATAAATTTTTTGTTACTTCAATTTCAATAATTCTTCTAATAATTGTCCTTCGCTTCCAGGCGCATGACCATTTTGTGTGAATACTATTTCACCATTTTTAACAATAATTAAATAGGGCACATTCGCTATACCTAAACTTCTTTTAAACTCTTGATTCGTATCTAAAAGAACTTCATACTCCCATGCTTTACCATTTACTAATGGCTTAACACGTTTTGTGGTTCTTGAATCATCTACAGAAACGGCTATGATTTGAACGTTTGATTTTGTTTGCCACTCTTCATAAACATCATTTATTGCATCTAATTCTTGAATGCATGGCGCACACCAAGTTGCCCAAAACGAAAAAACATATAATTTATCTTTTTCATTAAAATTGTTGGTGGTCGAAACAGATGTTCCTTCAATATTTTTAAGAGAAACGTTTGGGAGTTTTTTTTGTGACCATCCTATGACACAGAAAAACAAAAAGATAACTACTATATTTTTTTTCATTGTTCAAATTATTAATTTCATACAAATAAACCATTTTTTTTGTTTTATATGAAATAATTGACGTTATTTGTGATACAAACTACTAAAAAACAATCATTATTATGAAAAAACTTACTACATCAGCATTATTATTAGCTGCAATTTTATTAACTTCATGTGGCGGAAGCGATGACAATTCTGGAGGAAATGGAAACGGTGGTGGATCAACTCCTGTTACTCCCATAGCTGGAAAATTTACAAAAAATGTTTTAATTGAAGATTTTACAGGTACATGGTGTGGTTATTGTCCTCGTGTTGCTTATGGAATAGAAAAGGTATTAGAGCAAAATATTACAGCTGTACCGGTTGCTATTCATAGAGGTAATGACCCTTATAATTTTGCGGAAGGTTCAACTTTAGAATCTCAAATTAACTTAACGGGATACCCTACTGCAATGATTAACAGAACATTAGATTGGGCTTACCCAGAACCAAACAACACAATTCAAGTTAAAAATCAAACTGGACCCAATGCAGATTTAGGTATTGCTATGAATTCGACTGTAGCAAACGGAACAATAAATTTAGATGTTAAAGTTAAATTTGATGCTAACATGACTGGTTTAAAATTAGTTGTTTATGCTTTAGAAAACAATTTAATTTACAACCAAACTAACTATACTTCTTATTATGGTGGTGTTTCTACCATTCAAAATTTTGAACATGACAACGTTTTAAGAGCTAGTTTAACCAATATATTAGGTGATGCAATTACAAGTAACACAAATGATGGTGATATTTATACAAGAAATTTCACTGTTAATGTGCCTAGTAATGTTGCCAATGCATCGAATTTATCATTTGTTGCTTTTGTAATTGGAACTGATAACAAAGCAATTAATGTTAGAGCTGCTTTACCAAATGTAAATCAAACTTTTCAAGAAAATCAATAATAAAAAATATGTTAAAAAAGACGCATTAATGCGTCTTTTTTTTTTATCTAGTATTTTTAAGGTATTTTTGTTGTTCAAGATTTCTTTTATGAAAAGATTAATAACATTTGTTTTTATTATATTTTTTGCAACAGCAAATGCTCAATTGAGCAACAAACATTGGATTCCACCTTTACATTCAAGAGACGAAACGGCTATTGAAGGTCATTTTTTATATTTATCTACACCCGAGACCAATCCTTTTCAAGTTACAGTTACAACTGGAGATGGGGTGCCTGTAACAGGATCTCCATTTACAATTTCACAAAACACACCTGTGGTAGTGAATGTTGGTGTTGGCCAACCTACTAGTATGTTTTTAGACATGACAGATGTGAACATTGTAAAATCAGATAAAGGTTTAATTCTTCAAGGATCAAAGGATTTTTATGTGAGTTTTAGAATGCGAGCTGCAAATCATGCCGAAACATTAATCTCAAAAGGTCGTCCCGGTATTGGTACAAGTTTTAGATTAGGCAGTACACCTCAAGGAGGTGAAATTAGCCTTAGAAATTTCGTTTCCAGCGTAATGGCAACTGAAGATAACACAACCATTACATTATCAGATTACAATTCAAATGTTACGTTTGTTTCTGGTGCAGGCATACTAAATGATGATTCACAAACTTTTACTTTAAATGCAGGTCAAACAATTGTTTTTAGTGGATACGCCGATAATGTGAATAATCATACTGGATTTATTGGAGCGTTGCTTACCGCAACAAAACCAGTTGCAGTTAATACTGGTAATGCACACGGGGGTGTTTCAAATAATGGTTCGGACTTAACATTAGACCAAATTGTTTCTGCATCTCAAATCGGAACAGAATATATTTTTATTAGAGGTAATGGACTTGACGATATGGAAAATCCTTTACTAATTGCTAATGAAGACAATACAGATGTATTTGTTAATGGAAGCGCCACGCCCCTACAAACTCTTAATGCTGGAGATTTTTTAAGAATTCCCGCGTCTTATTACCAAGGCACAATAAATAAAAATATTTATGTAACTGCTTCTAAACCTGTTTTTGCTTATCAGCTTATTGGTGGTGCAGCTTCATATCCAACATCCGGCTTAAATTTTATTCCTCCATTAAGTTGCTTTTTTCAGAATTCTGTAAATTTACCAGCAGTAGATGCAATTGGATCAACTACATATAATAGTTCGTTAATGATTTTAACCTATTCATCGGCAACACTAACCGTGAATGGAGCAACAATTAGTGCTACTCAAGCTCAAACAGTTCTTGGAAACACGGACTGGGTTACTTATAGACTAAATGGTTATAGTGGAAATGTAAATGTAGTTTCTACAGGCCCTTTAGCGGTAGGTGTTTTTGGAGCAAGTGGTGCAGCGGGTTATGCAGGATATTATTCTGGATTTGGAAGTGCGCCACAAGATACAGACGTAGTGGTTTGTTCTTCAGCTACTAAAAATTTATTTGACGAAATAAGCGGGAATCCTGGAACAGGAGGAACATGGACTGTACCAGCAGGAGGCGCGCCTTTAAACGGGAACATATTCAACCCTGCTGTAAATATACCTGGGGAATATATTTATACGTTTACTAAAGATTGTAATGCTTCCCTCGTAACAGTAAGTGTAAAAGTCAATGTATCCGTTCAGCCTGGAAATAATCCCGGAATAAGCACAACAAAGAATACATGTATTAATGAATCAAGTTTTGACTTAATTTCACTTTTAGGAACAAATATTACGCCAGGCGGTACATGGTCTCCAGCTTTAGCAAGCGGAACAAGCATCTTTAATCCCGCAGTTGATACAAGTGGTATTTACACTTATACACTTCCAGCAACTGCTGTTTGTCCCGAATTAACAGCTTCTGTAACTGTTACGAATAATGCTTTGCCTGTTATAAATACTATTACTGACTTAGAAGAATGTGATACGAATGCAGATGGAGATGATACAAATGGACAAACCACTTTTACATTAACCAATAAAACTTCAGAAATTATAGGGTCATTAAGCAATATTATTGTTACGTACCATATTTCAAATACTGATGCAACATCTAATCTAAATCCAATAACTACATATGTGGGTGGAAATACAACTATATATGTTCGTATAACGAATAGCATAACTAATTGTTTCAATACCTCAAGCTTTTTGGCAAAAGTAACCCCAAAACCGATTGTCTTAAATGAGGTAAATTTAAAACAATGTGATGATGATACAGATGCAATAAGTACATTCAATTTAACAGAAGCTAATTCTATAATTACTTCTGGGACAAACTTAACTTTTACTTATTATGCCTTACAAGCTGATGCAATTAGCGGGACTAATGCAATTGCAAATAGCAGTAATTATATTTCAGCAAACAATGGTGTTGTTTGGACTAGAATTGTAAATGACAAAGGTTGTTTTAGAATTTCAAAAGTTAATTTATTAGTTTCCACAACACAAGTACCTAGTACTTTTAACATCGTTATGAATGAATGTGATGATTATATTAGTGCCACAGACCCAAGTGATGATGGTTATGATTATTTTAGTTTTACAAATGCAACCTCTACAATTTTAGCTTTGTTTCCTGGCAATCAAAACTTAACGGTTACATATTACACTTCACAAGCTAATGCATTAGCGGAAACAAATGCAATTACAAATCTAACCAACTTCAGAAATACAGTACCAAACCTTCAGGTTATATGGGTTCGTATAGATAGTAATTTATTTAACGATTGTGTGGGATTAGGACCATATATCTCATTAAAAGTAAATCCTTTACCTAATTTTGACCTGCCAGAAACGATGTTAGTATGTGTAAATCCTGTTACAGGAACAGGTAGTTATAGTATCAACGCTACACCTCAAACCCCAGGAGTTTATTCTTATGTTTGGACACCTACAAATCCATCACTAGATGCTTTTGGAAATCAAACCGCTTTTTTTAATGCACATCAAACAGGCACTTATTCGGTTGTTGTAACAAATACTGCTACAAACTGTATACGTCAAGATGAGATAGTAATTACCACTTCTTCTCCACCTGTATCGGTAACTGCGGTATTAATAACCCCTTTATTTAGCTCTGGTCTTTCAAGTATTCAGGCTAATGCAACAGGAGGATTTGGCGAATATGAATACAGTTTAGATGGTATAGATTGGCAAGACAGTCCAATTTTTACCAATTTAGAAAACGGGACTTATATTGTTCAAGTAAGAGATAAAGAGCATTGTGATATTCGTTTTTCAAATCCTATTCAAACTATTTCGTATCCAAATTTCTTTACACCAAATGGGGATAGTTACAATGATTTTTGGAACATAAACGGGTTAACTCCAAATTTTGAAGCCAAAATTTATATTTACGATCGCTATGGAAAATTAATAAAAAGATTGAAACCTAATGAAGTAGGCTGGGATGGAACATTCAATGGTCAGCCTTTAACTTCTACAGACTATTGGTTTAAAATTGAATACAAAGAAAATAATCAGTTCAAAGAGTTTAAATCCCATTTTTCATTAAAAAGATAATATGGAACCTTATATACATTCTGAAATAAAAAATGCTATTGGCTTTATTACATTTTTCCATCCTGCAGGAAATAGTTTCCCTAGTAAACAATTAGAAAAATTAGTAAGCACAATAAATGAGCTAGATACACATTCTGAAGTACAGATTCTTGTACTTCAAAGTGAAGGCAATACGTTTTGTGCAGGAGCTTCTTTTGATGAATTACTCCAAATTACAGATGTAACATCGGGTGAAAAATTCTTCGCAGGCTTTGCAAACGTTATCAATGCTATGCGAACTTGTTCTAAATTAATTATTGGAAAAGCACAAGGAAAAGCTGTGGGAGGTGGTGTTGGACTTTTAGCAGCATGTGATTATGTCATTGCTACTCCAGAAGCAGCAATAAAATTATCTGAATTAACTATTGGAATAGGCCCTTTTGTTATTGAACCTGCAGTGAGTAGAAAAATTGGGAAAACAGCGATGTCTGAACTAGCATTAACGGCAAATGAATGGAAAGACGCTAAGTGGGCATTTGAAAAAGGCCTCTATTCACAACTTGCTACCAAAGAAACTTTAGAGGAAGTAGCATTAACTTTAGCAACTCAATTAGCAAGTTACAATCGTGATGCGATTCGTGCTTTGAAAAACGTTTTTTGGGAAGGAACTTCACATTGGGAAACCTTATTACCCGAACGAGCAAAAATTTCTGGGGAACTTGTATTATCTAATTTTACAAAAAATGCATTAAAAGCATTCAAAAAATAAAGATTAGCTGGTTTTTAACCAACCTGTAATACTAAATCTTTCCCGCTTTACAGGCATTACTTCATGTTCCAGTTTTTGACTATCAAAAATAACAACACGCCCTTTCTCAGGATAAATGGTTATTGCTTCGTTGTCCTTATAAATTACTAATGCACCACCATATTCTGGCAACCAATTTTCATCATTTAAATAACAAACTAAAGATAATCTTCGTCGTTTATCATTTTGAAAAATATCTAAATGCCTTTTATAAAAAGTGCCTTCTGGATAAACAGCATAATGAAATTCCTTAGTAGATATTCCTAAAAAACAAGTAGCATTAAGGTACGCTACAAAATCTTGTACTTTACTAAAAAAAACAGCTGATGATGCTGTCTGATGTGCTTCATCTAACCACAAAATATAATCACCTCGAACAGCTTCAATAATTTTTTCGTCTATTTTATTACCAATAGCAGATTTTTTAAACTGTGTAGCAGCAAATGCATCATCTAAACCTTTACGAAGTGTATTAACTTCATCAGATGTAAAAAAATGATCTACAACAGCATATTCGTGTTCTAAAATTCCATCAATTATTGTTTCATAAAGATGATTACGATTCATGTTCTTTATTTTATTACAAATATAATTGATTTTTTAGCGATTATATTTATTAATTTTGTCGTTCAAAGACAATCTTATGAGTAAAATTAGAATTACTAAACAATTTAATTTTGAAACAGGCCATGCTCTTTTTGGCTATGACGGAAAATGTAAAAATGTTCACGGACATAGTTACAAATTATCTGTAACGGTAATTGGCGAACCTATTACAGACTCCTCAAATGTGAAATTTGGAATGGTAATAGACTTTGGTGATTTAAAAAAAATTGTAAAAGAAGAAATAGTAGATATCTTTGACCATGCTACAGTATTTAATCAAAATACACCTCATATTGAATTAGCAAAAGAATTAAAAGACAGAGGTCACCACGTAATTTTAGTAGATTACCAGCCTACCAGCGAGAATATGGTAATTGACTTTTCTACCAAAATCAAAAATCGTTTGCCGGATACTATAAAATTGTTTTCGCTTAAACTACAAGAAACGGAAACATCTTTTGCTGAATGGTATGCTAGTGATAATTTTTAATTACTACATTTGTTAAAAAAAGATTTTGAATCCAAAAAAAATATACTTTGCTTCCGACCAACATTTTGGTGCGCCAACTTCAGAAATTAGTTTTCCTAGAGAACAGAAATTTGTGCAATGGTTAGATGAAGTAAAAAAAGATGCTGAAGCCATTTTTTTATTAGGCGATTTATTTGATTTTTGGTTCGAATATAAAACGGTTGTTCCTAAAGGTTTTATTCGGGTTTTAGGAAAATTAGCCGAAATAAAAGATGCTGGAATTCCTATTTATTTCTTCGTTGGAAACCACGATTTATGGATGGGCGATTATTTTGAAAAAGAACTCAATATTCCTGTTTACCACGACAATAAAGAATTTACCTTTAACGGTAAAACGTTTTTAATAGGTCATGGTGACGGAAAAGGTCCTGGCGACATGGGTTACAAACGCATGAAAAAAGTATTTACCAATCCGTTTTCAAAATGGTTGTTTCGTTGGTTACATCCAGATATTGGGGTGAAATTAGCGCAATACTTGTCGATTAAAAACAAGCTTATTTCTGGTGCTGAAGATGTGAAATTTTTAGGTGAAGAAAACGAATGGCTGGTGCAATATTGCAAACGTAAATTAGAAACAAAGCATTATGATTTTTTTGTTTTTGGACACCGCCATTTACCTATGGAAATTACTTTAAATGAACAGTCAAAATACATCAACTTAGGCGATTGGATTGGCTATTTTACCTATGGCGTTTTTGATGGCGAAACATTTGAATTGAAAAAATACGAATAACAAAAGTGGTTTTGAAAACGAATTTGCGTTAGGGATGGAAGCGGCATCCTCCGATAAACAAAAACAAAAATTTATTTGTAGTTTTTGCTAATCGGAGATATAGCGTACAGCCCGACCCTTGTGGTAACGCCCGAAAATTACTTTTCTATTTGTAAATCTCTGAATTTTGGTGAAGCAACTGCAGTAGTTCCTACTACGAGTAAAGTCATAATGCCTCCAAAAACTACCGCATTTACTACTCCAAATAATTTAGAAGTTAGACCGCTTTCAAAGGCTCCTAATTCGTTTGAAGAACCCACAAAAATGGAATTTACGGATGAAACTCTTCCGCGCATATCATCGGGCGTATAAATTTGAAGAATTGTAGAACGAATGACCACAGAAAATCCATCGGTAACGCCACTTAAAAATAAAGCAATTACCGAGATCCAAAAGTTTTGGGATAATCCGAAAACGATAATACAAATTCCAAATCCGAAAACGGCTAATAGTAATTTTTTACCTGTATTTTTTTCGATGGAAAACATCGTAGAAGCCAGCATAGTTAGCAATCCACCAATAGCTGGCGCAGCTCTTAAAATTCCGAAACCTTCTGAACCTACTTGTAAAATATCTTGTGCAAAAATAGGCAATAAGGCTACGACACCGCCAAATAAAACCGCAAACATATCTAACGAAAGTGCGTTTAAAATAATTTTATTTTGAAATACAAATCTAATTCCAGCTTTTAAACTTTCCGTAATAGGTTCGCCAATTTTTTTATTTAAAATAGGTTTTTTACTGATTTGTAACAGCATAAAAATTCCTAAAAAAATAGAAATTGTCACGAAAATCATAGCATTGAAAACGCCAATTCCGCCAATTAAAAATCCAGCTAAAGCGGGACCGATTACGGCAGAAACTTGCCAAGACGAGCTGCTCCAAGTAGCCGCGTTGGTGAATTGTGTTTTTGGAACAATTAATCCTAACAAACTAAAAACAGATGGAATGATAAATGCCCGAATGATGCCACCTAAAAAAACTAAGGCATAAATGGCATATAAAAAGGGTTGTTTTCCAATGGTTTTAGCGGTTTCAGGATGAGTCAAATAACAAAATAAAATACTGATTGTTGCCGTTCCTGCAAAACATTTGAGCAGCATACTTCTTTTTTCGGATTGGTCTACAATGTGCCCGGCAAATAATGCCATAACTATAGCCGGAATTACTTCCATAAGTCCAATTAATCCTAATGACCAAGGGTCTTTGGTAATACGGTATACTTCCCATTCAATTAAGACAAATTGCATAGACCAAGCCAAGACAATGGCTAATCGCATAAGTATAAACCAACGAAATTCTGGTATTCGTAAGGCTGAAAATGGGTCTTTTTTTGTCATAGTTTTTTACCGCAAAGACGCGAATATTCTCGCAAAGGTCGCAAAAATTTTATTATTTAATATTCATTTTACTTTTTACCAAGCCCGTCATTTCGAGTGATTTTAGTAAGGAAAAACACTAATTTTTGCTTACTAAAATTGTATCGAGAACTATAGAAACGCTAGTTTTCAGTTGTTCTCGATATATTTTTTACAAAATAGCTTGGGCAATTTTATAAAAAACACTCGAAGTGACGATGTTGGAATTATTTAACACCTCAGACTTTCTACTTTTTTAATAACCATATAAGTTATGTAAGATAGTATAAGCAATTCGAATGATGTCTTTTTACTTTTCACTTTTTACTTTTAATTGGTTCTTACATCACGCAATTGCAATTGCAAACTAACCGTTCCGTTCCATTCGTTTTCTTCTAAAACATAAACGGATTCAAACGGATTTCTGTTTTTTACAACATCTATTTTAGCTCCAAGTCCAAAACCAATCGCATTAAAATTTGGCGAATTATTTTGTTTCACGAAGGCTTTTAAATGTTGCGCATCGTTACCCAATGTTTTAGCATAACCTGAATCGATAATATTTTTCGACAAAAAAACTGGTGTCATATTTTCTGGCCCAAAAGGTTCGAATTGTTTCAGCAAACGCATTAATTTCGAATTGATTTCGGACAATTCGATTTCGGTATCATAGGAAATTTCAGGAATTAATAAATCGGGATGAATGGTTTTTTTAACTTCATTTTCAAACGCATTTTTGAAATTTTCGTAATTTTCTTCTTTCAATGTCATCCCTGCAGCATACATATGTCCTCCAAATTGTTCCAAATGTTCGGCACACGCTTCTAACGCATTATACACGTCAAAATCTTTTACAGAACGTGCCGAAGCCGCTAATTTATCGCCACTTTTTGTAAATACGATAGTTGGACGATAATACTTTTCAACCAATCGAGATGCGACAATTCCGATGACTCCTTTGTGCCAATTTTCTTGATAAACAACCGTTGAAAATCGGTTTTGCTCGTTGTTTTCTTCGATTTGAAGTAACGCTTCTTTAGTAATTTGTTTGTCTAATTCTTTTCTGTCCGAATTATGTTGCTCAATTTCAGAAGCAAATTGTTCCGCTTGTTCTAAATTGTATTCGGTTAAAAGTGCCACGGCTTCGTTACCGTGTTTCACTCTTCCTGCAGCATTGATTCTTGGTGCTACGATAAAAACCACATCGGTAATGGTTAAGATTTTTTTCTTTACATTTTGAATTAAGGCTTTAATTCCTGGTCGCGGATTGGAATTAATCACTTCTAATCCAAATTTAGCTAAAACCCTATTTTCACCCGTAATTGGAACAATATCTGCAGCAATGGCAGTCGCTACCAAATCTAAATAAGGAAGCAAATCTTCAATAGTTTGGTTTCTGTTTTCGGCTAAAGCCTGAATCAATTTAAATCCGACACCGCAACCACATAATTCGTCATACGGGTAACTGCAATCAGTACGTTTTGGATCTAAAACTGCAATGGCATCTGGTAAAATATCGCCAGGTCGGTGATGGTCGCAAATGATGAAATCGATGTTTTTTGCTTTGGCATACGTTACGTGGTCAATCGATTTAATACCACAATCGAGTGCGATTATTAAAGACATATCGTTGTCTTCTGCATAGTCAATTCCGAGATATGAAATGCCGTAACCTTCGTTATATCGATCTGGAATGTATGTCGCCACATTGGGATAAAAACTTCGTAAATAACTCGAAACTAAAGAAACAGCGGTTGTCCCATCTACATCATAATCGCCAAAAACTAAAATATTTTCGTTATTGGCAATGGCTTTTTCGATACGAGAAACGGCTTTGTCCATATCTTTCATTAGATACGGATTGTGCAAATCTTCTAAAGTGGGACGGAAAAATGTTTTGGCTTGTTCGTAGGTTTCTATTCCTCTTTGAACTAATAAAGTAGCGATGATTTCATCTACTTGAAGGGCGTTTTGTAAGGCTTGTACTTTTTC
Organism: Flavobacterium sp. 20NA77.7; assembly: GCF_031326205.1. Taxonomy (NCBI): domain Bacteria; kingdom Pseudomonadati; phylum Bacteroidota; class Flavobacteriia; order Flavobacteriales; family Flavobacteriaceae; genus Flavobacterium; species Flavobacterium nakdongense. Next base: position 2,112,079 of record NZ_CP133721.1, read on the forward strand.
TTTTTCTGGCTTTGATTTTAGATTCCAACGCATAGTTTTAAAAATTAGAATTTAGAAATTAGAATTCAGAACTTTAGTTTGAACTCTGTTATTTTGGCTTATAGTATTGAATGACAAAGGTATAAATATTTTTAATTTCAACCTCTGATTTCTTAGTTATAAGGATTAAATCCTTTGTAATCATGTAATCCGTGGCAAAAAATAATAGTTTAATTCGCTAAAATTTACTTTTTACTTGACTTGTAAAGGTTCGCCATCAAAATGAATGCTATCCCAACCGAAAATCATAAAATTCCTTATATTTTGATGGTCGGAAGCTTCTGGTGAGTTTAATACATCTTGATAGAAATCTCCGAATAACGATAACGTTTCTTCTTTGGTAAATTGCTGCAATTGAGCAAATGCAAAAATTTTACACAAACCGTTATTTTCACCAGCATTGTTTATTTGATTGCCGTTTTTGAAAGTCGTTGATGTGAACGTATAGTTTTCATCAATGAAAGCAATGGTTTCTGGGAAAGATTTTTTGTTGAGTAGATTTTTCATTTTTTAACTGATTATTTTAAACTCTTTCCCCCAACACAAACCACAATTTCCCCTTTTGCCGGTTTTGCTTCAAAGTGTTTTAAAACTTCTTCGGCAGTTCCACGTATGGTTTCTTCGTGTAATTTTGAGATTTCTCTGGAAACAGAAATGGGTCTATTGGCACCGAAATACTGAATAAATTCGGCTAAGGTTTTATTTAATTTGTGTGGCGATACATAAAAAATCATGGTGCGATATTCTTCTTGTAAAGCCAAAAAACGTGTTTGTCTTCCTTTTTTATCGGGTAAAAAGCCTTCGAAAACGAATTTATCATTCGGTAAACCGCTATTTACCAAAGCCGGTACAAAAGCTGTCGCTCCAGGTAAACAATCTACTTCAATTCCGTTTTCCACACAAGCGCGAGTTAATAAAAATCCAGGATCAGAAATGGCTGGGGTTCCTGCATCGGAAATTAATGCAATCGTTTCGCCTGCTTGAATGCGTTTCACTACGTTTTCAACTGTTTTGTGTTCGTTGTGCATGTGGTGGCTGTGCATGTGCGTGGTAATTTCAAAATGTTTGAGTAATTTTCCACTTGTTCGTGTGTCTTCGGCTAAAATTAAATCAACTTCCTTCAAAACGGCAATCGCTCTAAAAGTCATGTCTTCTAAATTGCCAATTGGCGTAGGAACTATGTATAATTTACTCATTTATTTTGGTTAGTAGTTAATCGTTTTTACAAAATTCAAATACGTTTAACTAATTAAACTTTTGTTCGACTATTTCTAAAAAACGCGTCTCAAATTCTTCTTTTCCTGCCCAATTATTATAATCTGGTTTTACAAAATCTAAAACAAATGATCTTGCTTCTTCTAAATTTGTAAAGGTGTTTAATTGTGAAAGCACTCTGTTTAAGTCATCTGTATTCCCTGCAAATAGATTTTTTTCAAATGCAATTCTATCGTTCAAAGCTAAAACTATAGCTTTTCCATGCACCACTTCTTCTTTAGTTGTTTCTTCTGTTTTTTCTTCTTCAAAAGATAGTGCTGGTGACTCCATTTCAATTTCGTTAGCAACTGAGGGTTCAACAATTTCTTGTTTCACAGGAGAAGCGGCAACCGAATTATCATCTTTTTTTACAAATTCTGTTTCTTTATAATCGTGAACTAAAATATCGTCTAAACTAATTTGTTTGGAAACGGTTGTGCCAATAATACTGGTGTCTTTTTTAGGAACTTCCTTCGCTTCATGTACTATTTCTTCAATAAGCGGCACTTCTTCTCTTTCTACTTCATTTTCAATTGGTTCCTCTTCAATTTCAAGCTTTTCTTCCAAAGGTAAACTTTGTACAGGTGCCTCTTGAATCACTTCGTTTGAAAAAAATTCTTCTTCCATTTCTTGAATATGAGCTGGAGCAGCAAATTCTACTTCGTCTACTTCATCTTCATCTACTTCAATAACACCTACAACTGTTTTTTCTAGTTTTTCTTCAAAAACAGTGTCAGGTATTTCATTTGTAACTAACTCAAAATTTTCTTCATAAAAACGCAATACGGTTAATTGTTCATACAATTTCTTTACCTCATCCTGTAATTGTGCTGTTTCTTTATAATTGTTAAGTTTTAATAAGCGATGTGCTATGCTAATTAATTCTCCTTCAATTTTTTTCTTCATAAGTTTGGTGTTTTTATAGTTATCATTTATACTGTAAATAGCTTGTTTTCAAAACATTTACTTTCACTAGTCCTTAGTTTAAGGCTGTTTTATAACTTTTTATAAAACTAGATTTAGGTATAAACGAATTTTTAATACATTTGTTTGTTTTACAAAGGTAAAATAATTTCAAATTTAAAACACGAAATATATAAAATGTTTCTCGAAAATACGGTAAATCAAGAAGAACAATTTGGTTGGATAGAAGTCATTTGTGGTTCTATGTTTTCTGGTAAAACAGAAGAATTAATTAGACGTTTAAAAAGAGCACAATTTGCTAAACAAAAAGTGGAAATTTTTAAACCCGCCATTGACACTCGTTACCACGATGAAATGGTAGTTTCTCATGACGCTAATGAAATTCGTTCTACCCCTGTTCCTGCAGCTGAGAACATTAGAATATTAGCCCAAGGATGTGATGTTGTAGGAATTGATGAGGCTCAATTTTTTGATGATGAAATTATTACTATTTGCAATGACTTAGCTAATAGTGGCATTCGTGTAATTGTAGCTGGTTTAGACATGGACTTTAAAGGAAATCCATTTGGCCCTATGCCTGCCTTAATGGCTACTGCCGAATATGTAACCAAAGTTCATGCGGTTTGTACACGAACAGGAAACTTAGCCCATTACAGTTACAGAAAAGCGGCGAGTGAAAACTTGGTTTTGCTAGGAGAAACAGAAGAATATGAACCTTTAAGCAGAGCTGCCTATTACAAAGCAATGCGTGAACAAAAAGAAGAAGAATAATGACTATTTCTACTTTTTTTATTGAAGAAACATTAAACACATCGTTTTCAAATCATGCTGAAAATGTAGAATTTGATCATATTTCAATTGATAGTCGGTCGCTACAAAATAGTGCAACTACCTTATTTTTTTGCTTAAAAGGTCAAAATCATGATGCGCATGAATTTATCGCATCTCTAATTTTCAAAGGTGTTTCTTACTTTATCGTAGAATATATTCCTGCTGAATTTGAAGATAAAGCCCATTTTTGTGTGGTGCAAGATAGTGCCAAAGCCTTACAAAAAATGGCAACAGCTTATAAAAAAGCTTTTTCAATAGAAACAATTGGAGTTACTGGTAGCAACGGAAAAACGATAGTAAAAGAATGGCTAAATTTTCTATTAAGTCCAGATTACGCAATAGTCCGAAGCCCTAAAAGTTATAATTCGCAAGTGGGAGTGCCGCTTTCTATTTTTGGGATTAATGAAAAACATAATTTAGGCATTTTTGAAGCGGGCATTTCAGAAAAAGGCGAAATGGATGCTTTAGCAACTATTATTCAGCCAAATATAGGGGTGTTTACCCATTTAGGAACAGCTCATGACGAGGGTTTTCAAAACACCGAACAAAAATTAATTGAAAAATTAAAACTTTTTAAAAATTGTAAAGTCGTTATTCTTGAAAAGAATGATTTTGTTGAAAAACATTTAAATTGTTCGTCCTTTACGTGGAGTTTTGAAAATAAAAATGCAGATGTTGTAGTGCTTTCTAAAGAAAAAAAGGAGCAAAAAACACATATTACACTAAAGTATCAAAACAACTCTTTTAGTATTTGGATCCCATTTACCGAAGAATCAGCAGTGGAAAATAGTTTAACTTGTATAGCTTCAATGCTTTATCTTGGGATTATACCAGAAGTTATTGGCTCACGTATTTCACAATTATATGCAGTTGAAATTAGACTTCAGGCAAAAAAAGGAATCAATAATTGCTTACTCATTGACGATAGCTTTTCGAGTGATTACCAGTCATTAAAAATTGCCTTGGATTTTTTAGACCAACAAAAATTACATCAAAAAAAGACAATTATACTATCAGATATTTTTCAGAGCGGCTTAGACCCAAAACAATTATACACCAATGTAATTAAGGCGTTACAAAACAGCAAAATTGATAGAATAATTGCTATAGGTGAAACCATTAGTGCTCAATTAAAAGATTTGCCAAATGTATTTTGTTTCCCTTCAACACTCGTTTTTTTACAGCAGTTTAATACCCAATCCTTTCAAAATGAAACGATACTTGTTAAAGGTGCGAGAAATTTTCATTTTGAAGAAATTATTGTGCTTCTTGAGGAGAAAAAACACGAAACCAAACTAGAAATTAATTTAGATGCACTAACGGCTAATTTAAATTATTATAAGAGCAAACTTAAACCAGAAACTAAAATTATGGTTATGGTGAAAGCGTTTGGATATGGAAGCGGTGGCTATGAAATTGCTAAACATTTAGAACATCTAAAAGTTGCTTATTTAGGGGTTGCATTTGCCGATGAAGGAATCGAATTAAGAAAAGCAGGAATTACACTTCCTATTATGGTGCTAAATCCTGAGAACAGTAGTTTTAATGCCATCATTGCTTATAATTTGGAACCTGAAATTTATTCTTTAAATGGATTAAAATCCTTTCTTGAATTAGCAAAACAAAAAAATCTACATCAATACCCAATACATATTAAAATAGATACGGGTATGCATCGTTTAGGTTTCAATACTGCAGAAATTGAGCCGTTGATTCAGTTGATACATCAAAACAATTTAGTTCAAGTAAAAAGTATATTTTCACATTTAGCCGCTAGTGATGATGTAAATGAAAAAGCGTTTACCTTAAAACAAATTGAACTTTTCTCAGACGCATATACTATTATAACAAGTGCAATTCAATACAAACCAACTCGCCATATACTAAACACTTCTGGGATTTTTAACTATGCCGAATATCAATTTGAAATGGTTCGATTAGGTATTGGTATTTATGGTTTTGGAAATTCTGAAGAGGAGTATAAACAGTTAGAAAATGTGAGTACGTTAAAAAGTATTATTTCACAAATTAGATCCATAGATGCTGGAGAAAGCATCAGTTATAACCGAAAATTTATTGCCCCTAAAAAAATGAATATCGCCACCATTCCTGTTGGCTATGCCGATGGTATAAGACGTGCTTGGGGCAATGAAAAGGGATATGTACTCATTAACCAACAAAAAGCCACTATAGTTGGTACTATTTGTATGGACATGCTTATTGTTGATGTAACAAACATTGATTGTCAAGAAAATGATGAAGTAATTGTTTTTGGTACACAACCTTCTATAGTAGAAATGGCAAAAGTCATTGGTACCATTCCATACGAAATTATTACAGGTATTTCACAGCGTGTGCCACGTGTTTTTTATAAAAATTAAGTAATTTTTTTTACTTTCGTTTCAAACATTTAATATCATTTACTATGCTCAAAGAATTTAAAGAATTTGCCATGCGTGGCAATGTAGTCGATTTAGCAGTAGGGGTTATAATCGGTGGTGCTTTTGGAAAAATTGTTAGCTCCTTTATTGAAGACGTTATTACTCCCTTAGTACTTAAGCCAGCTTTAGAAGCTGCAAACCTTACTAAAATAGAAGAATTAACCATTTTTGGAGGAGTAAAATACGGCATGTTTCTTTCTGCTATAATTAACTTTATTATCGTTGCCTTTGTTTTGTTTTTACTTATCAAAGGGATGAATGCCGCAAAGAAAAAAGAAGCTCCGGTACCTACTATACCTAAAGGTCCTTCTCAAGAAGAACTATTAACCGAAATTAGAGATTTATTGAAAAAATAAATTGTACAAAAAAGCTGTTTCTCTCGAAACAGCTTTTTTAACAAACAAAACTATGATTAAGCCATAATATCAGTTGTTTTTCTATCTCGTAGCCAATATTTTACTCGTTTCACCAAGTAAAACATTACAGGCACCATAACTAATGTTAATACCGTAGCATACGTTAATCCAAAGATAATAGTCCAAGCTAATGGTCCCCAGAAAATTACATTATCACCACCCATATATAAATGAGGATTTAATTCGGTAACTAATGAAAAGAAATCGAAGTTCAAACCTATAGCTAAGGGAATTAACCCTAACACTGCAGTTAATGCCGTTAATAAAACAGGTCTTAAACGAGATTTCCCAGATTCAATAATTATTTCTTTTATTTCTTCTAAAGATAAGTCATCATGGCTTTGTAAGTTATTATCTGCTACTTTTTTATCTAATAACAACACAAAGAAGTCCATTAATACAATACCATTTTTTACCACTATTCCCGCAAGCGAAATAATCCCCATCATAGTCATTAAGATGACGAAATCCATATTGGCAATTACATAACCATAGAAAACCCCACTAAAGCTTAATAATACAGTAAATAAGATTACCATTGTTTTTGAAACAGAGTTAAATTGAAGCACAATAATAATGGTAATCCCAGCTAATGCTAAAAACAATGCATACATCAAGAAACTTTGATTTTTACCTTGCTCTTCTTGCACTCCAGAAAACGAATAACTTATTGATTTAGGAAACTCATACGCTTTCAATTCTTCCCCAATTTGTTTGGTAATTTCATCTCCATTATAACCCGTTAACACATTAGAATAAATTGTCATGATGCGTTTTTGGTTTTTTCTTTTAATTTGGTTATATGTAGTCGTTTTTTTCGTTTCTGAAACCGCAGAAATAGGCACTTGCATCATTTGTCCATTATTTTGATTTCTGAAAGTTAAAGATTGATTGAACAATACATCTTCATTTTTACGTTGGTCATCTTGCATACGCATGGTAATGTTGTAATCGTCATCACCTTCTTTATAGGTGGAAATTTCTTGTCCATATACAGAACGACGCAAATTAAACCCTAATTGCCCTGTTGAGACACCTAAACTTCCCGCACTTACACGATCTACTTTTACTTCTAACTCGGGACTATCTTTATTTACATCCACACTTAAACGTTCAATGCCTGAAATATTTTTAGAATTGATAAACGCAATCATTTTATCTGCTTCAACTAGCATTTCTTGATAATCAGAACCTGTTAATTGAATACTTATAGGGTATCCTGCTGGCGGTCCATTCGCATCTTTTTCTACGGTAACTTTTGCTCCAGCAATTCCTTTAACTTTTGCTCTAATTTCATCTAATACATCAGACGTATTTACGCCTTGTCTAAATTTAAATTCAGAGAAATTAACCGTTACTTTTCCTTTATAAGGTGTCTCTGAAGCCGAACCAGCATCTACATTTGGGTTTCCAGCACCTACGCCTACTTGAGACACAATAGACTCTGCCAAATAATTTTTATTTGTTTTTTTATCCACATATTTATCTAAAATTGAAATCACTTGTTTTTCAACAAATAGAGTGGCTTTATTTGTCTTTTCAATATCGGTTCCTTGGGGATATTCAATATATGTGATTACCTGATTTGGAATATTATCTGGGAAAAACAAGACTTTTCTAGGGAAAATTCCTAACAACATAAAAGAGAAGAACAACATCCCAATGATAGTTACTAATGCCAACCAAGCTCTTTTACCTGTTAAAATTTTAGCTAAGAAATTTTTATACTTATCTTCCATTTTTGGGAAAAAGTTATGCTGAAAATCTTGCGTCCATTGGTATAATTTGATTTTATATAACCACATTAATCCTAATGAAATAATAGCCAAATGTCCAATTGCTTTTGCAAAAGTAGAATCAGTTAAATGTCCTAATAGCACAAATACAATTCCAACTACACTGAATATAATTGTATATAACTTGGCTGATTTATTTGAAACATTTCTATCTTCAGTATCCATAGAACCACCTGTCATAGCTGCATTGACAACCATTGCCACAAATAATGATGCGGTTAGTGTTACCGTTAAGGTTATTGGAAAATATTTCATAAATTTTCCCATTGTTCCGGGCCATAAGGCAAAAGGTAAAAATGCCATTAAGGTGGTGGCTGTAGAAGAAATTACAGGCCAAGCTATTTCACCAATACCAATTTTAGAAGCTGAAACTTTGTCCATGCCTTTTTTCATATTAGCAAATACATTATCTACAACTACAATCCCATCATCTACGAGCATACCTAATCCCATAACTAATCCAAAAAGAACCATCGTATTTAAGGTTAAACCAAAAGCATTTAATATTGTAAATGCCATCAACATTGAAAGTGGAATAGCTGCTCCTACAAACAACGAATTTCGTAATCCCATGGTAAACATTAAGACAATCATTACTAATACAATTCCAAAAATGATATGATTAGATAATTCGTCTACTTGATGCTCAACACGAGAAGATTGATCATTTGAAAGTTCAATAATTAAGTTTGATGGTAAATAAGAGGCTTTTGCTTTTTCTAACTTTTCTTTTACTTGCTCAATAGCAGAAATCATATTTTGGTTTGAACGTTTTTTTACATTCAGCATCACTACTTCCTGACCTTTTTCACGCGCATACGTTGTTTTTTCTTTTTCTTTAAAACGGATAGATGCTATATCTTTTAAGTAAACCGTCCCTCCAAATGATTTAACAATAACGTTTTCTAATTCTTTTGGGTCTTTAATTTCTCCAACAATTCTAATATTATTTCTAGAGCCTTGCGAAATTAAATTTCCACCCGACAGCGTCATATTTTCATATTTAACCGCATTTTGAATTTCATCAAATGAAACTTTTGCAGCCGTCATTTTGAATATGTCAACAGCGATTTCTACTTCTTTATCATCTACACCTAAAATATCAACTTTTTTAACTTCTGGTATTTCTTCAATATCATCTTGCAATAATTCGCCATATTTTTTTAATTGCTGTGTGGTATAATTACCCTTCAAATTGATATTCAGAATTGGCACTTCCTCCGAAATATTTAATTCGAAAACACTTGGTTCTACCTTACTTCCATTGTCTAAATTTGGCCAATCTGAATCTGCTTTTTTAATATCAACTTTGTCTTTAATTTTAGTTTTAGCCTCTTCAATTCCAACTTTATCAGCAAACTCGACAATTATCATTCCATAATCTTGAAAAGAACTTGATGTGATTTTCTCTACTCCAGAAATATTTTTAATTTCTTTTTCTAATGGTTTAATGATTAATTTTTCTACGTCTTCGGCAGAATTTCCAGGGAAAATTGAAGAAATATAAATTTTATTCTCAATTATTTCAGGAAAATCTTCACGAGGCATGGTAACATAGGCTATTACTCCTGTAATAACAATAAGTAGCGTCAAGATATACACTGTAACTCTATTATCTACAGCCCAACTTGATATTCCGAATTCTTTATTTTTGTGTGACATATATTTTAGTTTCAGGCTTCAAGTTTAAGGTTTAAGCGTTTTGTGAACAACTTGAAACCTTAAACTTGAAACAATTATATTTTAGAAATTAAGTTTCATTCCATCTGCAATACTTGTAGCTCCCTCGGTAATTATTTTATCATTTACAGCTAATCCACTTATAATTTCGGTTACATTATCTGATGATTTACCTACTTTTACTACAACTTTTTTAGCCACTGCTTTAGCACCATTTACTTGTGTAGCTACAAAAACAAACTTATTATGAGCCGCGTCTTCTTGTACTACGTTTGTAGGAACAACGATAGCATTTTTAACCGTATAATCAATAATTTTAAGTTTTGCGACTTGATTTGGTCGTAATAAATTATCTGGGTTTGGTAAACTTACCTCAATGCCAAAACTTCTGTTATTAGGATTAATAAAATTTCCTACTTGGCGTACTTTTCCTTTATACGTTTTTCCTAATGATGTTAAATATACATCTACCAATGTGCCCGGTTTTAATTTTCCGATATAGGCTTCAGGAACTGTTGTTTCAACATACATATTTGCTAAATTTACAATGCGCATTAATCCTTGTGGATTAGGAGCAACTACCTGACCTCTTTCTACAAAAACCTCATCAATTGTTCCTGAAAAAGGGGCACGAATTATCGTTTTTGCAACTTGAGCTCTCATTTGTGCTACAGCTTTTTGAGCCGATATCATTTGTGTTTGAGCTTGTAAATATTGAATCTCAGAACCAATTTTTTTATCCCAAAGATTTTTTTGTCTTTCAAAAGTTGTTTTAGCCAGTGCATATTGATTTTCAATGCTAGCTAATTGTTGTCCCATTCCTGCATCATCAATTTTTCCTAAAACTTGACCTTTTGCAACTCGTTGACCTGCTTTTACATTTAGAGTTACTAATGTGCCGCTAAATTCGGGTTGAATTAAGATATTTTCTTTTGTATCAACACTTCCTTGAATTTCTAAATAATGGTTGAAAACAGTATCTTTAAGTGTAATTAAAGAAACTAATGTTTCGGTTTCAGCAGTTTTATCTCCTGCTAAGGCAGCATTAATTTTTGTTAACTCAGCTTGAAGCTCAGTCTTTCTTTTAGTTAATTCTGTTTTATTCTTATCTTTTATCAAATCATCTGTAGATTTTTGACCACAAGACAAGACAACTAAAGCAGTTAAGGTTAAAGCTATTTTTTTCATTTGTTTATGTTTTTTTATTTAATTTATTAATTTTTCTAATATTGCTCTTTTATTTATCACATCAAGCATCGCTTGTAAAAGTTCTTGTTGTGCTGTGTATAATTGTTTTTGAGCGTCTGCAAAATCAAAACTTGTAGACAAACCTTCTCTAAATTTAATTTCTTGTTTAGCCTCAATTCGTTCAGCAAGTTTTAAATTAGCCTGTGCAATAGCATATTTTTGAATACAATACTCATAATCACTTTTTGCTTTTTGGTATTGTAATTTTAGTTTTTGAGCTGTTTCTGTTACTTGAACTTTGGCTTTTTCTAATTCAATTTTGGCTTGTTGCGTTCGGGCTGTTCGTCCAAAGCTACTAAAAACAGGCACATTTAATCCTAAACCAACATTTGAAAAATTATACCATTTTTGGCTAGAATTCATAATGTTGAATTGATTAGAAAATGTGTTGTATCCAAAATTTATTTGTGCACCAAGTGAAGGTAATGCTTTACTTTTTTCTAATTTAACTAATAACAGTTTACTTTGTTCAATATTTTTACCTATTTGAAAATCAATATTTTTTTCAACTTCAAATGTTTGTGATAATAAATTTAAATCAATGTTTTGTTGGGTTAAATCGTCTAATTTATCTGTTAGTTTCAAATCGTTTTCCAAATCAATACCTACAATTAATTTCAACATATTAAGTGCAATCTGTTTTTGTTTGGTAACATTATCTAATGCACTATTTAAAGAATTTAAGGTAATTTGTAATTGCTCTACACTTTCTTCTTCTATCAATCCGTTTTTATAAATTTGCTTGGTATCTGAAAGAATCTTTTCCAAGATTGCTTTATTTTTATTCAAAACGGAAATATTTTCTTCTGCAAATAATACATTCCCATAAGAATTGATGACAATTTCTTTTATTTCTTGGTTTGTTTTTACGATGGCATTTTCAGATATTTTTAAATACGTTTTTGCTGATTGTAACCCAACCAAATAAGAGCCGTCAAATATTAATTGATTTAAGCTTACCGATGTAATCGCATTGTGCTTTGTTCCAAATGCTATTCCAATAATTTCATCTGCTGGTGCCGCCGGATTAAACGTATTTGCTGCTACCCCTTGTTTTTGAAACTCAAACGTTTTTAAATAAGAAACCGACCCCGAAATTTGAGGCAAGCCCATAGTAGTTGTTTCCCATTTTTTCTTTTTTGCAATTTCTAAATCTTTTGAAGCATTTACAACGCTATAATTATTTTTTTGCGCATAATCAATAGCCTCTTTTAACGAAAAAGCAAATGAATTTACTCTTTCTTGTGCAAAAAGACCATAACTAATTGTCAAACAGGTTATCAAAGTTAATTTTCTCATTTTTACTATCAATTATTCTTTTTTAAATGTTTCTCTAATTCTTTTATTCCTTTTTCTGTACAAATTCCTCTTAAATGATATTCTAAATAAATCAATTGAATTTCATTTGACGAAAAAAGTTCTATATTAAAAATTTCTGTATCCTTTAAACTAGTCATGCCCGCAAAATAAAAACGAGCAATCAATGCTGTATTGATTTCTTTTCTAAAAAACCCTTGGGCTATTCCTTTTTCTAGATTTACAACAATACAATCGCCCATTTTATCAAATTGTTTTAACATCAACGTCTTATGAATTTTTGGATAATACTTCTGAAGTTGATATATAGGGGATGTACTTTCGTTTTTTAAATTTTTCATTACAAAATCCTTGATTACAAATAATTCTTCAATAGGATTATGACCTAAAGCAAAAATTGTATCAATACCACTGGAAATAGTGTCAAACAAATGCATGGTAGATTCTTCCACTAATTGGTCTTTGGTATTGTAATGCTGATAAATCGTTTTTTTTGAAATACCCATTTCTGTCGCAATATCATCCATGGTAACACTCTTGAATCCAAGTGTTAAAAACATATCAGTTGCTTTAATTAGAATTTGGTCTTTCATTTTTTAAGTATAATTTCGATGCAAATGTATGTCAGAAACTTTTAAAACAAAAATAGTTTCCAAAGTTTTTATAAAAATTTAACAATTGAATAACATTAAACAATTCTAACAAATAACTTATCTTAGCAAAAAAATATACAAATGTTAAGCTTACAACAATTTCAAGAGGTTGTTAAAAATCATTTTGAAAACACTAATTTAGATAAGGAACCAAAAAATTTATATGCACCCATATCCTACATTCTAGAATTAGGAGGTAAAAGAATTAGACCTGTTTTAACATTAATGTCAACGGCTGTTTTTGATGGTGACTATAAACAAGCGCTACCAGCAGCTACGGCAATAGAAGTTTTTCATAATTTTTCATTAATTCATGACGATATTATGGATGATGCGCCTTTGCGAAGAGGAAAACCAACCGTACATGAAAAATGGAATGTGAATACCGGAATTCTTTCGGGCGATGCTATGTTAATTTTGGCTTATCAATATTTTGAAAACTATAAGCCTGAAATTTTTCAAAAACTAGCTAAATTATTTAGTAAAACGGCCTTAGAAGTTTGTGAAGGGCAACAATATGATGTAGACTTTGAAACACGAACAAATGTTACTATTCCTGAATATTTGAAAATGATAGAATACAAAACCGCTGTTTTGCTTGGAGCTGCTATGAAAATGGGCGCTATTGTAGCGGAAACTTCGGAAGAAAATGGAAATTTAATTTATGATTTTGGGTTAAATTTAGGCATTGCCTTTCAATTGCAAGATGATTATTTAGATGCTTTTGGAAACCCAGAAACCTTCGGCAAACAAGTGGGGGGAGATATTATCGAAAATAAAAAAACGTATTTATTTTTAAAAGCAATGGAGTTTGCAACTGCAAATGATAAACAACAATTGGCACATTTATTTTCCATTCAATTAGCTGATAATGTAGAAAAAATTGAAGCTGCTAAGAAAATATTTGTAGAAAGCGGCGCAAGCGAAGCAACTAAAAAAGCGATAGCAAATTACACCTTAAAAGCTTTTGAAACTTTAGAGAAAATGGCTATTGATGGCGAAAAGAAAGCTATTTTAAAAGCCTTTGGGGAAAATTTAATGGGAAGAAACGTGTAAATTATACTCAAATTTTGAAATCCAAAAGGAGCTATAGTTTTATATTTTTTTAATAGAATTTATGGTATTTAGTCCGCCACAAAATATTGACACTTTAATTTCGCAAGCCGAAGAAGAAAACTTATACTTCAAACTAATAGAACAAGTCAATAAAGATTTTGGCTTAGCGAATGAAAATATTGATATTCCAGTCAGTATTTTGCCTTTTGAATTTAAAAATAGGATTCAAGAAAAATTACTGCATTTAATTCAAAACAAATTTAGTGAGTACTTAAATTTACTATATATTATTGATGTTTCAGAAGAAAAAATAAAAAAACTAGACGGCTCTGATATCTTTAAACTTACGGAAGATGTAACGTTTTTAATTCTAAAAAGAGAATGGCAAAAAGTATGGTTTAGAAAATATTATTAAAATTGAATTCTTACAAAAGGCATATAGGCCTGCGAATAAACATTATTGCGTTCTTTGTACAAAACATTATAACGTACACCCACAGTCACATTTTGAGATCTATAACCTGCGCCTAAGAACAAAGATGTATTCCAAAAATTTCGATTGGCTTGTGAATTAGCAGCAAAACTATTATTAACTCTAAGTTGTTCAACCTCAACAGACAATTGCATTTCTTCAAAAGCATTAAACAATCCAATAGTACTTACTCCATAAATCGCCGAAGAAAAATAACCACTTTGTTTACTGTAACTCCCTATCAAACCACACCCCATAGCTGTTTTAGAATTAAAATTATAATAAGCGGTTGGAGCTAAAGAAACATCTGTAAAACCGCCTCCTACAGCTAATCCTAACCCACCTCCATAAGTAACATGCTTCCAAAAATTACTTTTAATCTTAGAACCACTTTCATCTTGAGCAGTTAAAATTGAAAAATTCAGAATTAAAACCCCAAAAAAAAATGATTTTGATAACTTTAAGCATTTTTTCATATCCTTTTTAAACAATTTACAATTTAGTGCATAAAAGTATAAAATTCTTTGAAAGATTAGCAGAAAAGTTTATACTTTTGCATTAATTTTTTAACCCCAAAGATTGATACATCAATATCATGGATAGGTTTTCATTTTTAAACGCAGCACACACAGCATACTTTGCTGAACTATACGATCAATATTTACAAAATCCAGATAGCATAGAGCCTAGCTGGAGAAGCTTTTTTCAAGGTTTTGATTTTGCAAACGAATTTGCAAACCCTACTGAAGAACTAGGCAATGTAACTATTGACAACTCTAATCTTTCTGAGAAAATAGAGAAAGAGATACGAGTTATTCAACTTATTGAAGCATATAGAACAAACGGACATTTGTTTTCAAAAACGAATCCTGTTAGAGATAGAAGAACATTTTCTCCTTCTTTAGCTATTGAAAATTTCCATTTGTCTTCGACAGATTTAACGACTGTGTTTCAATCTTCGACATTAGTAAATAAAACAGCAATAACATTAGGTGAACTAATTCAACTATTAGAAAAATTATTTTGCCAATCGTTGGCTTTTGAATACAAATACATTCGTGATCCAAAAGCAACTCAATGGATTGAATCAAAAATAAACGCTATGACTGACGAAGTTTCGTCAGAAAGAAAAAAAATAATTCTTGAAAAACTTAACGAAGCCGTTTCTTTTGAAAATTTTTTACATACAAAATATGTTGGACAAAAACGCTTTTCTTTAGAAGGAAACGAAGCAGTAGTTCCTGCTTTTGATTTACTTATTGAAGATGCAGCACAAGTAGGCGTTGAACAAGTTGTACTGGGTATGGCGCACAGAGGGCGTTTAAATATTCTAGCAAATGTATTTGATAAACCTACAAAAAATATCTTCAGTGAATTTGATGGAAAAGATTATGCAGATGAAGATCATTTTGATGGAGATGTAAAATACCACCTTGGAATTACAACTCACAAAACCACTAGAGCAGGAAAAGCAATAAATATTAACTTAGTTCCAAATCCATCTCATTTAGAAACAGTAGGTGCCGTAGTTGAAGGTATTACACGTTCTAAACAAGATAGATTATACACAAACGAACCTAAGAAAGTATTGCCTATAATTGTACACGGTGATGCGGCCGTTGCAGGACAAGGTTTAGTTTATGAAGTAGCGCAAATGGTAAATCTTGATGGGTATAAAACACAAGGAACCATTCACGTAGTAATCAATAACCAAGTTGGGTTTACTACTAACTATACAGATTCTAGATCAGCAACTTATTGTACAGATATTGCAAAACTAACTGCATCTCCAGTAATACATGTAAATGCTGATGATGCAGAAGCAGTTGTAAAGGCATTAACATTTGCTTTAGAATACCGCATGGAGTTTGGATTAGATGTGTATATAGATGTATTGGGCTATAGAAAATATGGTCATAATGAAGGCGATGAACCTCGTTTTACACAACCAAAATTATACAAAACGCTAGCTAAACATAAAAACGTTAGAGATATTTATGGTGCTAAATTAGCCGAACAAGGTGTTATTGCATCAACTTATGTTAAAGAAATCGAAGAAGCATATAAAGCAAAATTAGATGAAAATCTAAATGCCTCAAGAGCGGAAGAACTAACAGTAATTACACCATTTATGCAAGATGAATGGGTTGGTTTTAACAAAGCTAACAGAACTAAAATGTTAGAAAAAATCAACACCGCTGTAGATAAAAAAATATTAACTGACATTGCAAAAGTAGTTACTGAATTGCCTACCGATAAAAAATTTATTAGTAAAATACAAAAACTAATCAACGACAGAAAAGTAATGTATTTTGATACAAATAAGTTAGACTGGGCTATGGGCGAAATGTTAGCGTATGGCTCTTTGCTAACGGAAGGCTATAATGTGCGTATTTCAGGGCAAGATGTAGAAAGAGGAACTTTTTCTCATCGTCATGCGGTTGTAAAAGTAGACGAATCTGAAGAAGAAGTTGTATTACTAGATCATATTCCAAACAAAAAAGGAAACTTTAATGCTTTCAACTCATTATTATCAGAATATGGTGTGGTAGGTTTTGATTATGGATATGCGTTAGCATCGCCAAAAACACTAACCATTTGGGAAGCACAATTTGGAGATTTTTCAAATGGCGCTCAAATTATGATTGATCAATACATTTCTGCCGCGGAAGACAAATGGAACAGTCAAAACGGATTGGTTTTCTTAATGCCTCATGGATATGAAAATCAAGGAGCAGAACATTCTTCAGCACGTATGGAACGTTATTTACAACTATGCTCACAACAAAATATGTTTGTTGCAGATTGTACAACCCCTGCAAATTTCTTCCACTTATTGAGAAGACAAATGCTAACGGATTACAGAAAACCATTGATGGTATTTACACCAAAAAGTTTATTGCGTCACCCAGAAGCAATTTCTGGAGTAGAAGAATTTGCATCTGGCACATTCCAAGAAGTAATTGATGATGTACATGTACATGCTGCAGATGTAAAAACAGTAGTATTCTGTACAGGTAAATTTTATTATGATTTAAAAGCAGAAAGAGAGAGCTTAGGGAGAAACGATGTAGCTTTAGTTCGTATTGAACAATTATTCCCTTTAGCAATAGATCAATTACAGGCAGTCATTGCTAAATATTCAAATACCAATGATTATGTTTGGGCACAAGAAGAACCAAAAAATATGGGCGCTTATGGTTACATGCTAATGAATTTTGATTTAGTAAAATTAAGACTAGCCTCATCACCAGCTTATAGTGCTCCTGCTGCTGGTAGCTATACGCGTTCTAAAAAACGTCATGCGGCTACTATTGCTAAAGTATTTGATAAAAATTTATAAAAAATAAATCGTATTTTTGAAATAACATATAACAACACTTTATAAAATTATATACCGATGATTTTAGAAATGAAAGTCCCTTCACCAGGGGAATCAATAAAAGAAGTAGAAATTGCTACTTGGTTAGTAAAAGATGGAGATTATGTAGAAAAAGACCAGGCAATTGCTGAGGTTGATTCAGATAAAGCAACACTTGAATTACCAGCTGAAATGAGCGGAATTATTACGCTTAAAGCGGAAGAAGGTGACACTGTGGCTGTAGGTGCTGTAGTTTGTTTAATTGATACAGATGCTTCTAAACCAGAAGGCGGTGCAAGCGCTCCAGCAACCGAGGCACCAAAAGCTGAAACTAAAAAAGAAGATGCGCCAAAAACAACACCTGTGCAAGAAACTACTTATGCAACGGGTTCAGCTTCTCCTGCAGCAAAGAAAATATTAGCCGAGAAAAACATTCAGCCTTCTGATGTTGTAGGAACAGGTAAAGGAGGTAGAATCACAACTGAAGATGCGGCTAATGCTGTACCATCTATGGGAACACCTACAGGAGGCTCTCGTGGTTCTGAACGAACAAAACTTTCTATGTTGCGTAGAAAAGTAGCTGAACGTTTAGTAGCCGCTAAAAACGAAACTGCCATGTTAACTACTTTTAATGAAGTTGATATGACGGCTATCTATACGTTACGCGAGCAATATAAAGATGAGTTTAAAACAAAACATGGTTTAGGATTAGGGTTTATGTCATTTTTCACTAAAGCGGTAACTAGAGCTTTGCAATTGTACCCAGATGTAAATTCAATGATTGATGGTCAAGAGAAAATATCTTATGACTTCTGTGACATTTCAGTTGCAGTTTCTGGACCAAAAGGGCTTATGGTACCTGTAGTTAGAAATGCCGAATTATTATCATTCCGTGGCGTAGAAGCAGAAATTAAAAGACTAGCTATACGAGCTCGTGACGGGCAAATTACTGTTGATGAAATGACGGGCGGTACATTTACTATTTCTAATGGTGGTGTATTTGGTAGTATGTTGTCTACACCAATTATCAATCCTCCACAATCAGGAATTTTAGGTATGCACAATGTGGTAGAGCGAGCTATTGTTAAAAATGGACAAATCGTAATTGCTCCTGTTATGTATGTTGCCTTATCTTATGATCATAGAATTATTGATGGTCGTGAATCAGTTGGATTCTTAGTCGCTGTTAAAGAAGCATTAGAAAATCCAACGGAACTATTAATGGATAACAATCCTAAAAAGGCATTAGAACTGTAATTTCAGACCTTTTTAAAATAAACTTAAAACCCGATTACATTTCTAATCGGGTTTTTAAATATAAAAATATGACCTCTTACATAGCCCTATTAAAAAATATTTTAAATGAAAAATGTCCAAAATGTGAGCAAGGAAAAGTATTTGCTACATCAGGAAATTTACTCTTATTGCGGATTCCAAAAATGCATGAAAACTGCTCAACTTGCAACCATAAATTTGAAAAAGAACCAGGCTATTTTTTTGGATCTATGTTTGTAAGCTATGCGCTTGCAGTAGGAGAAATGATTGTTTTATTTTTACTGCTGAATTTGTTTGTTTCAAGCTATATAACTATTATAATTCTTATTGGAATAGCGTCATTAATAGTAAGTACTTTTAATTTTAGATGTTCAAGAATGATATGGATATATATTTTTGATGGAATGAATAGAAAATTATAAAATACATAACCCTCATTTACAGGAAATATTTTTGTTTATTTGTAAGATGACAATTGCCATAAACAAAATCGTTTGTATGCAAACGCCAATGAAGATAGGCGACCCGAAACGAAGTTGAACCGGCAAAGCATACCATATGACCAATAAAAAACTAATAAATATCTACATATGAAAAAGAACCCAAAACAAGCTGCGATAGGATTTATATTTATTACCATGTTAATTGATATTACAGGATGGGGGATTATAATTCCTGTAATTCCAAAATTGATAAAAGAACTGATTCATGGTGATATTAGTGAAGCGGCAAAAATTGGAGGTTGGTTAACATTTGCCTATGCATTTACGCAATTTATTTTTGCACCACTAATTGGTAATTTAAGTGATAAATATGGGAGAAGGCCTATCATTTTAATTTCGCTATTTGCTTTTTCTATGGACTACTTGTTGTTGGCTTTTGCACCTACAATCACTTGGTTATTTGTAGGAAGAATTATAGCTGGTTTAACAGGGGCAAGTATTACAACTGCTTCAGCTTATATTGCAGATGTGAGTACACCCGAAAATCGAGCAAAAAACTTTGGAATGATTGGTGCCGCTTTTGGCTTAGGCTTCATTATTGGGCCAGTAATTGGTGGTTTACTAGGGCAATATGGCGCTCGAGTACCATTTTATGCTGCTGCTGTATTGTGTTTACTCAACTTTTTATATGGTTTTTTCATTTTACCTGAATCATTAGATAAAGAAAACCGAAGAGCTTTTGATATTAAAAGAGCTAATCCAATTGGCGCTTTATTACATGTAAAAAAATACCCTAAATTAATTGGTCTTGTTTTCGCTATATTTTTATTATATGTAGCATCTCATGCTGTTCATAGCAATTGGAGTTTCTTTACTATGTATCGCTTTAATTGGGATGAAAAAATGGTTGGTATTTCCTTAGGAGTAATTGGTTTATTAGTAGGGATTGTTCAAGGTGGATTAATCAGATGGATTAACCCTAAATTAGGAAATGAAAAAAGCATCTATATAGGCATGGCTTTATACACGATTGGTATGTTTTTGTTTGCCACAGCAACAGAAAGTTGGATGATGTTTGTTTTTCTTATTCCTTATTGTTTAGGCGGAATTGCTGGACCTGCAATGCAAGCCGTTATTTCCGAACAAGTTCCTTCAAATGAACAAGGCGAAATACAAGGGACATTATCGAGCTTAATGAGCGCCTCGGCTATTATTGGCCCTCCAATGATGTCTACTGTTTTTTATTTTTTTACACACAATGATGCTCCTTTTTTATTTCCCGGAGCCCCTTTTGTGTTAGGAGGTATTTTAATGTTTGTGAGCACTATTATTGCGTATTTTTCTTTTCGTAAAAAACAAAATGCTGTTTAAGTTACCTTAAACAGCATTTAAAAAAATATAGCTTATATTATTCTAAAATTAAATATTGCCAAGCTTGTAAACCAATAGGCGCATCGGTTCTAAATTGAATTTTATTTCCCGACATATATTCGGTAAAATCACCTTTTAGTTGAATTTTTGTTTCAATCGTTTGATTCGATAAATTGGCAATGAAAATTACTTTTTTACCGTCTTTTTCACGTTCAAAGGCTAAAATTTTATCATCATTGGCGGTTGGAATTCTTTTGTATGATGCAGCATTTTTACCTCCGTTTAAAGCAATATTATCTCGTTTTAATCGCCCTAATTTTTTGTAAATAGACATCATTTTCCCTTCTGTATGATCAAACTGATCTTTTTCAAAAAATTTCAAACGCTTATTTAAATCATATTCTTGACCATTATAAATCAATGGCATACCTGGCATGGTGAATGACAAAGCTGCAAAAACCTCAACAGCATTTCCTAATCTTTCATATTCTGTTCCGTTCCATGAATTTTCATCATGATTTGAAGTAAAAACCATATAAACATCATCTTTCTCATTTGATGTTAATACTTTTTGCATATAAGCATCAAAGTCTTTTACTGTGTTTTCGCCTTTGTAAATTTTATTAAAAATATGATGAACCGTCCAGCCGTATTGCATATCAAAAGCATCTTGCATTAAATCGGGTTGCTCTGCTTCCATTAACATAAAGACAGGCTTAATTTTGTTTAACTCTTTTGCCGTATTATCCCAAAAATCTCTTGGCACTTCCATAGCTACATCACAACGGTACCCATCAATATTATGTTTTTCAATCCAATATTTCATGTCTTCTAACATTGCTTTTCTCATGTTTGGATTATCATAATTTAAATCCGCAACGTCTGTCCAATCAAATGGAGAAACCATATTTCCTTTTTTATCGCGCGTATAATAATCATTATGCTCCGTTACCCAAGCATGATCCCAAGCTGTGTGATTTGGTACCCAATCCAAAATAACATAGATGCCATTTTCGTGGGCTGTTTTAACTAATTTATCAAAATCTGCTTTTGTTCCATAATTAGGCGTCACACTTCTATAATCTTTTACAGCATAATGACTTCCATAATATTTAGCTTTTTCATTTTCCGGTATTTGTTCAATTGAAACATTCCCATACGCTTTTCTATTCTTCATTCCCACTTCATGGATTGGCATTAACCAAATTATTTTTACACCTAAACTTTTCAATTTAGGAATGTCTTTTGTAAAGGCATTAAATGTTCCTTCTGGGGAATATTGACGAATATTTGCTTCGTAAATTACAGCATTTTCCATTTCACTTGAATCATAGTGAAATCCTGAAGGTGGTAAAAATTTAATTTCTTCTTTTTGTGCTGTAGCGCTAATACACATTAAAAGTGCAGCAAATGAGGTGATAAATTTTTTCATTTTTTTCTATTAAAAATTAATTTCTATTGTGTTTTGGTTATTTTCTTTTTCTGCTTTTATAATTAATGTTTGTGTTTGTTTGTTAAATTCAAAAATTCTGATGTTTCCATTTACCTTTATGTTTTTTGGAGCTTTGTTACAATTATGAATTACTATTTCAAATTGTTTCGTTGTCATTTTATAGTTTCCTCTTGAAATAGCTTCTGTGCTTATTAAAAGTTTTTTGTTGTTTTGAGTACTTTTAAAATGAATCGTTCCATAATCATTTTTAACAATTGCTTCAGGTGTTTGTCCGTTATCTTCATACATATATCCTTCCGCAGTAGTTTCATTATCTCTAAAATAATGCACGACTATTTCGTCATAATTAATAGCTGAAGTCGTTTGTGCTACTTTATAGGTAGGAATAAAGCTTCCTGCTTTCACAAATGTTGGGATATAATTTTCTACTAATGAAAGTATTTCTGTTGCACCTGCTTCATAGCGTTTTCCAGTATAAAAATCATACCAATTTGCCGATTTAGGAAAATAAATCTCTTTCGTTTTTTGAGCTTTTTCAAGAATAGGGTAAACTAAAAAATCATTTCCCCATAAATACCCATCAGCTTTTGAGAGTAGATCATTTGTATCGTCTTCAAAAAACAAAGGTCTCATAAGCGGTGTACCCGTAGTTGAATTTTTGTAAGCCAACGTATAATTATAAGGTAATAATTGGTAACGTAATTCGATTGCTTGTTTGGCTATTTTTTTTGCCCAATCACTTCTATATACTGTTTCTGAAGGCACTTCTTCTTGTGCATGTGGTCTAAATACGGGGTTAAAAACACCATACTGTAACCATCTTACGTATAATTCATCATCTAAATTAGCCCCTGCAAATCCACCTAAATCTGAATGCATATAAGCCATACCTTGCATTCCCATTTGTAATGCAATTTCTACTTGTTTTGACAAGCCTCCCCACGTTCTATTTACATCTCCACTCCATGGTATCATACCATAACGTTGTGAACCTGCGGCTCCTGCTCGCATTAAAATAAACGGTCTTTGTGTTGGAAAATCTTTTTGATAGCCCTCATAAATCATTTTTGCCCATTGATGCCCATAAATATTGTGCACCTCGTCTGCTAAACCTTTTACAGAATGAGCAAAAGAAGGGAAAACCTCGGGCTCACCTAAATCACCCCAAACACCTCCTACTCCATTATTTATTAAATTTTTATAAATGTCCCAAAACCATTTTTTTCCTTCTGGTTTAAAGACATCAACTAATCCTGTATTTCCAAAATAAAAGTCCCATGTAGCTGGTTTACTATCTTCTGCAGTACATAATACATTTTTAGCCACTGCATCATTCCATTTAGCCGAAGTAGTTAAAATAAATGGTTCTGTTATAGGTATCGTTTTTACTCCAATTTTATTAAAATCGCTTACCATCGTCTCAAAATTTGGAAAACTGTCTCTAAAAACTTCCAAATTTCCCATGGTGCCTTGAATCGTTTTACCAAACCAATACAAATCTAGAATTATAGCATCTACAGGTATCTTTTCTGCTTTAAATTTTTCAATCGTTTTTCTAGCTTCTGCTTCCGAATGATATCCAAACCGAGAAGCGAAATTTCCAAAAGCCCATCTTGGCGGTAAAGGCTGTCTTCCTGTAAGCAGGGTATAATTTGTTGTTAAATCTTCCCATGAATCACCAACAATTATCTGATACGTCTTTCTCCCAGAAATTGTTTCATATTCTAATGTATTATTTTTTTGACTATCCAAATCTAAATAGCCCACTGGAGCATTATCAAAATGGACCATATATTTGTTTGACGAAATAACTATGGGAAGAGTAAAATTCATTAAAGCAGCTTGATCTTCATACCCATAATGTGCTCTGTTGTATAACGCTAGTTTATTTCCTCTTCTATTCATGCCTAAAGCCCTAGCACCGCCACCATAAAGCATTTCGTTAGGCGTAATTGAAAACTGTAGCACTTCTGTAGAGTCTGCTTTAATATTATCTTTAACAATATCTAAGGGAATGTGTTTTCTTTTAAAATAGCCTAATTTTTCAGCTAGAATTTCTTTGTTTTTATAGGAATATCTTATTTGGAAAGGTTGTTTGGTAATTTTGATAGTTAAATTTTGATACGAAAAAGAAATTTCGTTAGCATTTTCAGTGGAAGTTATATCATAATTATCCGAATTTACAGGAATAGTAGCTACTGATTCAGGTGTGTTTTTTTCGTTATTGGGTATAAAAGTAGTTTCAACTATGTTTGAATTAATAAATTTGAAATGATATGCTCCATCCGACACATTGACGTGTAAACCTTTTGAATAAAGAAAATTTCTTTTTGTGTTTTGCCCGAAAGAAATTGTAGTTAGTACAAGTAATATAAGTATTTTTTTCATTTCAAATCAGTTAGTTAATTGAAACACCTTTTATTTTCCAAACATAAATTCTAAAGGAATATGAATTCTTTTTTGCCAAGAATTTTCAGAATGATCTGTTCCTTCAAATTTTAAATTTTTAGCATTTTTTTCAGTAAATCCTTTTTCTGCTAGTATTTGATTTACATTGTCTTCATATTTTACATAAAATGCATCTAATGTTTCTGTGCCAAAATCAAAATAGATTTTATGTGTATCAGGATTCGGTAATTTTTTTTGCATATAGGTAAAAAAAGCATTAGGCATAGGATTGTTTTCTACATCTTTTAATCCTATCCAATGTGTGGACAAACAAGCGGCTTTACTAAAAATTTCAGGATATTCACATATAGCATACATAGAAATTAGTCCGCCCATACTGGAACCCATAACCGCCGTATGTGCAGCATCTGAATACGTTGAAAATTGCTTGTCTACAAATGGCTTAACTTCCTCTACAATAAATTTTAAATAATTATCTGAATTAATTTTAGTCAAATCTAAATTGATAGCTTTCGCTTGTTCAATCATTTTTTCTTTCTCTTGTTTTGGCAATAAATCAAACGCTTTTTGTGGAAATAAATCTAAATGTCTTATAGTAGGAATATTCCAAACGCCTACAACAATTACGTCTTCAATTTTATTTTCTGCCACTAATTTGGTCACTACATCATCTACTTGCCATTCTTGTTTATTCCATGTTGTCGTTGCGTCAAAAAGCATTTGTCCATCATGCATATACAAAACAGAATACTTTTTTTCTGGGGAATAATTTTCTGGCAACCAAACATCTACATTTCGGGGCTTTACATAGTTTGATGGAAAATTTTCAACACGTTGAATTTTACCTAAAAAATGTTCGCTTTTTATTTCTTTCATCATTATTTCTTGTGCAAAAGAACATACTGAAATAAATAAGAATAATATTTTTTTGTACATTATTTTAATTCTAAAATTAAGCTAGATTTGCCATCTATGGTTATTTCTTTTGTACAATCAAAACTATTTCCAGATAAAACGTCAATACCTTTTGTGTATTTTTCAAGATTTTCTTTAAATCGTTCTACTTTAAAAGTTTGTTTATCTTTACTATTATTGATTACAACCATAACGCTTTCTTTTTCATCGTGTCTAAAATAAACATATACGTTGTTTTCAGGAATATAATGCGTTAGCTTTCCTGTATGAATAATGTTTTTACTTTTTCTCCAATTTAATATTTTTGATGTAAAATCAAAGTATTTAGCCTGTTCTGTTGTTCTACCTTCTTTTGTAAAAGCGGTTGTTGTATCTGTAGCCCAGCCACCTGGAAAATCTCTTCGTATATCTGCATCGCCTTTACTTTTATCTCCTGCCATTCCAATTTCTGATCCATAATAAATTTGAGGGATGCCTCTTGTTGTGGCAATAAGAGTTAAAGCTAATTGGTATTTTTTAAAATCATTTTTATAGATTTCATTAATTCTGTCCGTATCATGATTTTCAAAAAACACTAATAAACTATTCGGGTTTGGATATAGAAAGTCATTCGTAAAGTTGTTATAAACCTTTATAATACCACCAAACCAAGACGCTTCATCGTCATTAAATACACCATTATGAATTGCTTCCTGAAGTGTAAAATCCATAACTGAAGGTAAATAAGAATTGTAATTTTGGATAGCTCCAATTTTACTATCTTTTTGCCAATAAGCCATTTGTGCTTGATCGTACATCCATACTTCTCCAACGATATTGAAATTTGGATATTCATCAGTGATTGCTTTTGTCCATTTTGCAATCCCTACTTTGTCTGCATAAGAATAGGTATCTACTCTAAAGCCATTTAAATCTGCATATTCAATCCACCAAATTGCATTCTGAATTAAATAATTTAACACCATTGGATTAGATTGATTTAAATCGGGCATTGATTTTACAAACCATCCATCCATGCAATATTTTGTGTCGATTTTTGAAGCATTTTGATCAAATTGGGTAGTCATTCTATAATTTGTTTGTCCGTATCCTGGAAACTGATGGAACCAATCATAGGTAGGCATATCTTTAAACATCCAGTGTTCTGCTCCCCAATGATTGGTTACATAGTCTACTACTAACTTCAAATTTCTTTTTTTCATTTCTGCTGATAAACGAACAAAATCTTCATTTGTACCGTATCTTGGATCTATTTTATACACATCTGATTGTGCATAAGTATGATACGAATACGTTTTATCGTTATCCTCGCAAAGCGGTGTTGGCCAAATTGCCGTAGCGCCTACACTTTTTATGTAATCTAAATTTTTTATGATTCCTTCAATATCCCCACCATGTCTTCCTCCTGGATTATTTCTGTCTGCCTTTTCTGTTGTATTTGGTGTACTGTCATTTGATAGATCTCCATTAGCAAATCGGTCGGGCATAAGTAAGTAAATCACATCTGAAGCGTCAAAACTTTCTCTTAATCGTGAATTCTCTTTTCTTTTTTTAATCTCGTATTTTTGAGTAAAGGATTTATTTTTGTTTTTAAATGTAAAAACTACTTCTTGAGCTAAAACATCTTTGGTATCTATAGTTACAAAAATATAATTTGGATTTTCTGTTTTTTGAACACCTGTTATTACTATTCCGTTAGATACTGAAACCGTATTTTGAGCAATGTTTTTTCCATAAAACATAATTTGAATCTGACTTAGATTCATGTTTTCGTACCAAAAAGGAGGTTCAACTTTGTCAATTTGCGCAAAACTGTATGCGCTTACGAATAAAAAGAAAAGTATTTTTTTCATGATCTAATTTTTGATTGCTTATTTGAATTATATATTGGTTTACCTAATTAATTTGTTTGTTATATAGAAAATTGATTCGATTACCCAAAAAAAGAATCGTCTATACTGTTACAATATTATTTGGTTCAATCACAACTTCTTTACCAAAAACAAACACTTTTACAGGTGTTTCTCCTTCTAAACTGAATGTTGTTCCTTGATGTGATGCGTTTACTTTTATAATTTGATTTCTAAAATTAATTTTAAATGAAAATCCTTGCCATTGTTTCGGAATTCTTGGTTCAAAATGTAAGGTGTCATTTTTAACACGCATTCCTCCAAAACCTTCTACAATGCTCATCCAAGTTCCTGCCATAGACGTAATATGTAATCCTTCATGAACTTCTTTGTTATAATCATCTAAATCTAATCGAGAGGTTCTTAAGTAAAAAGTATAAGCTTGTTCCATTCTGCCTAAAACCGCTGCTTGAATAGAATGTACACAAGGTGACAATGAGCTTTCATGAACGGTAAATGGCTCATAAAAATCAAAATGTTTAGCTAAATCTTCTCTGGTAAAATGATCTTCGAAGAAATAGAATCCTTGCAACGTATCTGCTTGTTTAATATAAGGCGAACGAAGAATTCTATCCCAAGACCATTTTTGATTGATAGGTCTTTGGCTCTTGTCTAAATCAGCTACCGTAATTAATTCTTTATCTAAGAAACCATCTTGTTGTAAATATACTCCGTGTTCTTCTGAATAAGGAAAATACATGTTGTCTGCAGTATTTTTCCAAGATTGTAATTCGGTATCATTTAAGGTTACTTTGCTCATAATTCTTTCAAAATCAGAAGTATATTCCGATTTTACTTTTTCAATTTGAGCATACGTATAATCAAGACACCATTTTGCAATATAATTGGTATACCAGTTATTATTTACGTTATTTTCGTATTCATTTGGACCAGTTACTCCTAAAATAACATACTTGTTTTTATTTGTAGAAAACGTAGCTCTTTGGTGCCAAAAACGAGCGATTCCAATCAATACTTCTAATCCTTTTTCTGGAATGTAACTGTAATCACCTGTGAAACGGTAATAATTATAAATAGCAAATGCAATGGCTCCGTTTCTATGAATTTCTTCAAAAGTAATTTCCCATTCATTATGACATTCTTCACCATTCATTGTTACCATTGGATAGAGTGCCGCACCATTTTTGAACCCTAAATTATTTTGAGCATTTTCGATGGCTTTGTCTAATTGATTGTAACGGTATTCTAATAAACTACGAGCAACATTTTGATCTTTTGTTGCCATATAAAACGGGATGCAATACGCTTCAGTATCCCAATAAGTTGAGCCACCATATTTTTCTCCAGTAAATCCTTTAGGTCCAATATTTAAGCGAGAATCTTTACCTAAATAGGTTTGGTTTAATTGAAAAATATTGAAACGAATTCCTTGTTGAGCTTTTACATCTCCTTCGATAGTAATATCACTCATTTCCCAAATTTTAGCCCACGCTAATTTTTGATTTTCTAGCAATCTATCAAAGCCTAAATCAGTGGCTTGAGTAATAATTTTTTGTGCTGCTGAAATTAAATATTCTTCTTTATGATTGGTTGAAACAGTATAGCCTCCAAATTTTTGAATGCTTACTTTTTGTCCTTTAACTGCTGCAATTTCATAAGAAAATGAAATACTATGTGCTTCTTTTTTAACCTCTACAGGTTTTACATCTGCAATAGTTTCATTTACCAATATACTATTGTGCATATAGGTAGCTACTGTGAAATTTGTTTTTAATGTGCGTGCTACAACAAAAGCTTGATTGTCTTGATTTTTCAATTCCAATGTTTCCCAAAAACGCTCTTCCCAATTTGTGTCTTCATTTTCAATACCTGCATCAACATAGGGTTTAAAAACGACTTTGGCATCTGTATTTACCGGAACTATTTCATAACGAATAGCGCCTAATTCATCAATATCTAATGAAAGGAAACGAATTACTTTTACTTCAATTTGTGTGTCATTTTGTAATACAGCTTCAAAAGAACGGCTATACCATCCTTCTTTCATATTTAGTTCGCGCTTAAAATGTGCAACGGATTTACATGTTGCTAAATCAAGATTTTCGCCATTAATTTCTACGTTAATACCTATCCAATTTGGCGCGTTCAATACTTTTGCGAAATATTCTGGATAGCCATTTTTCCACCAGCCCACTTTAGTTTTATCTGGATAATAGACTCCTGCAATGTAACTACCTTGAAAAGTACTCCCTGAGTAGTGCTCTTCAAAATTGGCACGTTGCCCCATAGCACCATTACCTATACTAAATAAACTTTCAGATGACTTTACTCGATCTGCATCAAATCCTTCTTCAATTATGGACCAATTATTTGGTAAAATATAATCTTGATTCATTTTTACTAAAATATTACTACTATAACTAACCTATTCGTTAATTAATTTTGATAAAAAAGCTTCATCTATTTGTGTGAAGTCTTTAAAATTAAACTTTGCTTCTTGTAAAATAGTTGGTTCTCCAATTCCTATACTAGTCATATGAGCTAAATTAGCTGCTTGAATTCCAGCAACAGAATCTTCAAAAACAATACAATTTTCGTTTTCAACCTTTACTTTTTTTGCCCCTTGAAGAAAAACTTCTGGGTCTGGTTTTGCATTGGAAACATCGTTTCCGTCTACTATAGCATCAAAATAATGCAAAATATGGACTTTTTCTAAAATAGGAATAGCATTTTTACTTGCTGAGCCCAATACAATAAATTGATTTTTTGTTTTAAGGAAATCTAGCACTTTTACTACATCTGGAAGAATTTCAGATTCATCCATCGCATCAATATAGGTTAGATAATCTTCATTTTTTTTTTGTAACCAACGTTGTTTTTCCTCCTCTGTAGCCTGATAATTTCCCAAACCTAAAATAAGTTCAAGAGAACGCACACGGCTTACACCTTTCAAATTTTCATTATCTTCATGTGTAAAATGGATCCCTAAGCTAGTGGCTAGTTTTTGCCAAGCCAAAAAATGATATTTAGCCGTATCTACAATTACACCATCAAGATCAAAAATAAATGCTTTTTTATTACCCACTTATTATCTTTTTATCGGTTATTAAAAAATTGCAAAGTCCACCTATTATTAATGCTGTTCCTGCTAATAACATTGGTGCAATAGCTGTATCTCCAAATAATTTTGACAACACATTTACACCTCCCAAAGCAGCAATAATCTGAGGAATCACGATAAACATATTAAAAAGTCCCATCATGAAGCCCATTTTATCTTCATCAACTGAACTTGACAACATAGCATAAGGCATGGAAAGTATACTTCCCCATGATAAACCTATTAAAATAAATGAAGCATTTAAATAGCTTGGATTTGGTAATACACTCATCATTAAAAAACCTATTCCTCCTGCAATGAGTGAAAACATGTGGATGTATTTTCTGTTCACTTTTAAACGCGAAGAATAAAACGTTAAAATAAGCGCAAATGCCATAGAAGATAACCCATATAAGCCCATTGCAGAACCTACAGAATCTGAAGCGGTCTGAAAGGTATTATTTAAAGTTTCAAATTCTAACTTTTCTGCAGGAATTTGTAAATTAAACTCTTTTTTTAGTGGCGCTGGTGCTTTAAATACATGTTCAGTTAATGCTGGAGTTGCCATACTCCACATGGTAAAAAAGGCAAACCAACTAAAAAATTGAATCACTCCTAATTTTAGCATATTGCTAGACATAGAGCGCAATGAAGCAAAAAAGTCTGTAATAAAATTTGTTTCATTTTTTTTCGTTTCAAATGCTTCTAAATCTTTTGGAGGATATTCTTTAGTGGTAAGAATAGTATAAAGAATACTCAATAAAAAGACTAATGCGCCTATTCCAAATGCAACTTTTACATACACTGGAATAACGCCTGTTTCGTTAGTTTCTGCAAAACCTAATTGTTTTACAAGCCAAGGTAAATTTGATGCTACCCAAGTACCAATTCCAATAATTAGGGTTTGCATGATAAATCCATAAGAACGCTGTTCGTCTGGTAATTTATCTGCAACTAATGCACGAAAAGGTTCCATACTAATATTTATTGATGCATCTAAAATCCACAAGAATCCTGCGGCAATCCACAAAGTTGATGAATATGGTACAAAAAATAAAGCAAACGAACTTAAAACGGCACCTAATAAAAAATAGGGCTTTCTTCTTCCGAATCGGGTAGACCAAGTTCTATCACTTAAAAATCCAATGATCGGTTGAACGATTAAACCTGTTAGAGGTGCGGCAATCCATAACCCAGGAATATCATGTGGTTCTGCACCTAACGTTTGGAAGATTCTTGACATATAACCTCCTTGTAGGGCAAAACCGAACTGTATCCCTAAGAAACCGAAACTCATGTTCCAAATTTCCCAGAAACTTAACTTACGTTTTTCCATTTATCGTAATTCTTTATTAATACTACGATAAGCGTTTATTTTGCTTATCAAAACTTAATTTTTGAAGTGAAGTTATAAGCTTTGATAATCACAAATATAAAATAAAAATAAATTATGTATTACATTTATTTCAAAATAAATTTAGTGAAATTTACATGTTATACATATATAAATATTTGTTTTTCAGCAGTATAAACAAAACTATTACGTTGTCGTAGATTCTCTAAAAACTAAATTTGTTTCGATAATTTCGGTAGTGTATTGTTCGTCTTCTTCTTCTTTCTCTAAACGGTCAATTAATATTTTGGCTGCCTTTTGGCCCATCTTAATTCCATTTTGACTCACTGTTGTAATTGTTGGTGTAGAAAATTGAGAAATAATACCATCTGTAAAACCAATAACAGCAATATCTACGGGCACTTTTTTACCTAATTTAAGTGCTGTTTTAATTGCAGTTACTGCAAATAATTCATTCACTGCAAAAACAGCATCAATTTCGTTGTTTTGCAACAACTCAGTAATGCTATCTTGGCAATGTTCAATATCTTCAATTTTAAGTATTAAATGATTTTGAGCGGCTATTTTATGTTCCTTCAACGCTTTCAAATAGCCTTCTGTTCTTAATTTACCCACACTTACATAATCAACTGTAGTTATTAAAGCTATATTTTTATATTTTTTTTCTATGAAAAAGCTTACCGCATCATATGCTGCTTGTTGATCATCAATAATAACTTTATCACAAAATACGTCATTAGTAATTCTGTCAAACAAGACTACAGGCATCCCTTGATTAATGACTTCTTCAATATGATGAAAGTCCTTTTTCTGCTGTGTTTCTTTAGACAAAGACATGATAAAGCCGTCTGTACTTCCGCTTGCTAGCATCTCTAAATTAATTACTTCTTTGTCAAAAGATTCGTCTGAAAGACAAACAATAACATTATATCCTTTCTCATTAGCCACTTGTTCAATTCCACTGATTACAGTTGCAAAAAAATGGTGTACAATTTCTGGAATAATGATTCCTATTGTCTTTGTTTTTTTATTTTTTAAGCTTAATGCAATATTATTAGGCTTATAGTTATACAATTTCGCAAAAGCCTGAACTTTTTGCCTTGTTTCTTCACTAATTTCATGACTATCTCTTAACGACTTTGAGACTGTAGAAATTGAAATATCTAATTCTTTTGCAATTTGTTTAAGGGTGACTTTTCTTCTCATTTTACAATTGTCTATTTTCAGATTCCTAAATTAAGCTTTTAAAAATTATTTAGTGCGTAATTTTTAAGCTAATTATTAATAAAATAACTAAAGTTTTCAACACGAAAACGTTTTCGAAGTAGTTTTTTTAGGGCCCTACTTTTTTTTGTTAAAATTTTACATAAATTTAACATTCGAAGTGAATTTATAAGCAATTAAAAACAGACAATTAACTTAAACATTTTGTATGAAAACTATGCTAAAAAAAATGCTATTTTTTATGCTTATGCTACCTTTAGGAGTTTTGGCTCAAAACACCTTAAAAGGTAAGGTTGTTAACAGTTCAAATGGACAACCATTAGCAAGCGTAACTGTATCTGTAAAAGGTACTGCAACAGCAACACAAACAGATGATTCTGGTTCTTTTGTGTTGAAGAATATTAAAAATGGCGCAACGCTTAATTTTGCCTTTATTGGATTTAAAGCGGAAAGCCTTGTCTACTCTGGACAAAAAGAAGTAACTGTACAACTAACTGAAGAAAACAAAGCAATTGAAGAAGTTGTAGTTCAAGTAGGTTATGGAGCTGTTAAAAAGAAAGACGCAACAGGTGCTGTTGACGTAGTAACCGCAAAAGACTTTAATAGAGGATTCAACTCTAATGTTGAAGGACTATTAAACGGTCGAGTAGCTGGTGTTGTTATCACACAAGGCGGTAGACCAGGTGATGGTGCTGCTATTAGAATTAGAGGTGGTGCTTCATTAAATGCATCTAATGATCCTTTAATTGTGTTGGATGGTGTGCCAATAATAAACGGTTTAAACACTATTAATCCAAATGACATTGAAAGTTTTTCAATATTGAAAGATGCTTCTGCAACGGCTATCTATGGTAATCAAGGCTCAAATGGAGTGATTTTAATAACTACTAAAAAAGGCGCAAGAGGAGATGTAAAAGTAAACATGAGTACTACATTTACCGTAAATACTTTGGCAAAAAAAGTGAATACTACTTCTGCAGCTGATTTTAGAGCCTTTATGGTAAATCCTGCTAATATTAGTGCTTATGGTATTGATCCTACACGAGTAGCTAGAATGGGTAATGCAAATACAGATTGGCAAGACCAAATTTTTTCAAATTCAGTTACAGTAGACAACAATATGTCTATACGTGGCGCTATGTTTAAAAGTGTTCCAACTAGCTTCTCTTTTGGAAATTCAAATATTCCAGGGATATTAAACACATCTAGCTTTAATAGAACTACTTCTGCCTTGAGAATGACTCCTTCATTTTTTAAAGATCATTTAAAAGTAGCTGTTAACGCTAACTACTCTTTAATTAAAGAAAGATTTGCTGACGAAGGCGCTATTTCTGACGCTATCAACTTTGATCCTACGCAGCCTGTTTATTCGGCAAACTCTCCGTTTGGAGGATACAATGAGTGGATGAACGGAACTTCTCCTATATTATTAGCTACAGACAACCCGGTAGCAAAATTAAATCAAAGAAGTAATTATGGATGGACTAACAGATATTTTGGAAATATTCAATTAGATTATAAATTCCACTTTTTACCTGAATTAAAAGCAACAGTGGTTGCTGGTTTAGATAGATCTAATTTTAATTATGATAATAAATTAAGCAATCAAAGTATTAACGGTTATTTAGTGGGAGGGAATCCACTTAATAATAACGGAAGTTATGGCTTTGGTTGGAGTAGAAGTTCAAGAAAGGTATTAGACGTTTATTTAAACTATGCTAAAGTTTTTGGAGATATATCTGTAGATGTTACTGCAGGGCACTCGTATCAAGAAACTGGAAATAGATTATTTAATTCCGGAAATGTAGCAGATCCAAATAATACTATTACATCTTTAAACACTAGACTAAATCCTACAAGCAAATTAGAATCTTATTTTGGTAGAGCTAATTTAGGTTACAAAGAGAAGTATTTATTGACGTTGAATGTTAGAAATGACATGACAAACAACTTTAGTAAAGCAAACCGTTCTGCATTTTTCCCAGGAATGGCAGCTGCATGGGTAGCTTCTAAAGAAGATTTCTTAGCAGGAAACAAAACCTTAACGAATTTAAAAGTTAGATTTGGATGGGGTGTGACTGGTCAACAAGACATGCCAACTAATTTCTCTTATATTCCTCAATATTCTACAGCAAGTAATGGTTCTTTCTATACATTTGGAAACACTATCATTTCTCCTGTTAGTCCTCAGTTCTACTCTGAAACAATCAAATGGGAAGAAACTACAACTACAAATGTGGGTGTGGATTATGAATTATTTGGAAAAGTTAGAGGTACTGTTGACGTGTATAAAAAACACACTAAAGATTTGTTAGCTTATGTAGCTTATCCTGACGGCGCAAACTTATCAAACTATGGACCAAGAAACTTTGGTGACTTGGAAATCAAAGGGGTTGAGTTATCATTAAATACAGATTTAATCAAATCAAAAGATTTAAACTGGAATGTTAACTTTAACGCAAACTACCAAGACAGAAAAATTACCGCTACAGCTATTGATGGAACTGGAGCAGCTGGATTTACTACAGGTGGAATTGCAGGAGGTGTAGGTAATACAATTCAAATCCACAGCACAGGTTATGCACCGAATTCGTTCTGGGTATATGAGCAAGTCTATGGTACGAATGGAAAACCACTTGAAGGTGTGTATGTAGACAGAAATGGTGATGGTAACATTGACACAAAAGACATGTACCAATACAAAAAACCATATGCTGACTTTACATTTGGATTATTATCTAATTTAAGCTACAAACACTGGGATTTCTCAATGTCTTGGAGAGCTAGTTTAGGAAACTACATGTATGACAATATTGGTTCTTCAAAAGGCTATTTAGCAAACTCAACTAGCCAAATTACACCTTTAAACAACATTAATCCTAGCTTCTTCGAAACAGGGTTTGTTAGCGAAGGAAACAACAGATATTTTTCTGATTATTATGTTAAAAATGCATCATTTATTAAGTTAGATAATATTTCTTTAGCTTATAATTTCCCTGATGCGTTAGGAAAAGCAACTAATTTGAAATTTAACTTTGGTGTTCAAAATGCTTTAGTACTTACTAAATACAAAGGAATTGATCCGGAAATATTTAGCGGAATAGATAATACTATTTATCCAAGAGCAAGAATGTTTGTACTAGGTTGTAATGTTAACTTCTAATAAAAAGACTATGAAAAATATTAAATATTTAAAATCTTTATTCTTCATTTTTATAGGTTCTTTTGCTTTTTATTCATGTACAAATGAATTAGACACAAATGAATTAGATGAAGATGTGTTCTCATCAGAACAATTCTATCAAGATGAGAACTCTTACAAACAATTTTTATCTAAATTATATTTAGGTTTAGCTGCTTCTGGACAAGGAGGTCCTAATGGAGCACCAGACATCAATGGTATTGATGGTGGTTTTGGTCAATACTTAAGAGCTTACTGGGTATTAAATGAAGTGCCTACAGATGAAGCTGTAATTGGTTGGGCTGATGGTAACTTACCTTCATTAAACACACATACGTGGGGTTCAAATAACGAATTCATTTATGCTATGTTCTCTAGAGGAATGTATCAAGTTTCATTATGTAATGAGTTCTTAAGACAAACTACTGATGAGAAATTAAGCAGTAGAAACGTATCAGCAACTACAAGAGCACAAATTGTAAACTTTAGAGCAGAGGCTCGTTTCTTAAGAGCATTTTCTTACTGGCACTTAATGGATATGTTTGGTAACATTCCATTTACAACTGAAAATGACCCTGTTGGTTATTTATTACCTCCTCAAAAAGACAGAGCTTTTATGTTTAATTTTATCACTAGCGAATTAAACGCTATCCAAGGTGACTTAAAAGATTCTCAAGCTAATGAGTACGGTAGAATTGATAAAATTGCTGCTAAAATGTTATTAGCAAAAGTATATTTAAATGCACAAGTATATATTGGGCAAGCTAAATATACAGAAGCAGCACAAGAATTAAATACTGTTTTAGCTTCTTCTTATTCCTTGACTCCAAATAGTTATGCTAAAATATTTATGGCAGACAACGATATCAATGGCGCTCAAAATGAAATCATTTTCCCTATCAGATATTCTGGAACAAGTACACAAACTTATGGAGGAACAACTTTCATTATTCACGCTGCAATAGGTGGAAACATGAATGGATCTGATTATGGTGTTAATGGTGGCTGGTGGGGTCTAAGAACTCGTCCAGAATTCTACAACAAATTCTCAGGAGATGCTAGAGGTATGTTCCACACAAGTGGTCAACAATTAAACATCAATAGCATTGGTAACTTTACAGATGGATATGCTGTTGGTA
Organism: Flavobacterium sp. 20NA77.7; assembly: GCF_031326205.1. Classification (NCBI taxonomy): domain Bacteria; kingdom Pseudomonadati; phylum Bacteroidota; class Flavobacteriia; order Flavobacteriales; family Flavobacteriaceae; genus Flavobacterium; species Flavobacterium nakdongense. Next base: position 2,149,302 of record NZ_CP133721.1, read on the forward strand.
AATTTAAAAATGTGAAATCTACAGGAGGTGCTGGTTCAGACGCTCAAGGTAATTTTGCAGATACCGATTTCCCTGTTTTCCGTTTAGCTGATGCTTACTTAATGTATGCTGAATTAGCAGTAAGAGGAGTTGGAAGTTTAAGTCAAGCAACTACTTATGTAAATGCTTTAAGAACTAGAGCTGGTGTTGCAACTGTAAACCAAAGTGCGTTAACTTTAGATTTCATTCTTGATGAAAGAGGAAGAGAATTGTACTGGGAAGGACACAGAAGACAAGACTTAATACGTTTCGGTAAATTTACAGGTAGTTCTTACATTTGGCAATGGAAAGGTAATGTACAAACTGGAGCAAGTATAGATGATAAATTCAAAGTATTCCCTATACCTGCAACAGCAATTGGATCTAACCCAACATTACAACAAAACACTGGTTATTAAAATTTTTAACCCAAAAAATGAAAAAAATGAAAAAAATATTTTTAACTGTATTAATGGGAGCTCTTGCTTCATTGTCTTCATGTAGTGATGAAACCTTTGATCCTGTTGCTTCAAACAGCACAATAAATTTAACTGCTCCAACAGGTGGGTCATTTGTTTTAAGTGCTGCTTCAGCTGGTTCAACTGCTACAACAGTAAAATGGACAAGCGCTGATTTTGGTTTTAACGCTGCGGTTACTTATTCGCTACAAGCTGTAAAAAGTAATCAAACGTTTACAGCTACATCTGGAAGTTTCCCATTAGGAACTTTTTCTTCTACTCAAAGTAGTCTAGAAAAAGCTTTAACGCAAAGACAATTAAACAACTTAATTTTATCTGCAAACGGTAACATTGGTACTGCTGAAACATTTAAAATTAGAGTTATTGGAAGACCTTCAACTCAGTTGTCTTCATCTACAAATGGTGTAGTTGCAATTTCTAATGAAGTTACTATCACTGTTACTCCTTATGACACATTTGATGAGTTTAACAGAATTTATGTTCCGGGAAGCTATCAAAGTGCGAGTGGATATGGTAACAGCTGGTCTCCCGACCACGCAAATGTAGCAAAATTATTCTCTCCAAATAACGATGGAAATTATGAAGGTTTTGTTTGGATGAATGAAGCAACGCCTAATTTTAAATTTACTCCGGGACCATCTTGGTCTGGCGATAGAGGTGATGTAAATTCTTCTGGAAATACTGGAAATTTAGCTTCTCCTGGCAACAATATACAACCAGTAGATGGTGCAGGAACGTATTTCTTCCAAGTTAATTGGAACAATAATACGTATGTAATGTCAAAAAGACAAGTAGCAATTATTGGTGCTGCAACGCCTAATGGATGGGGCACTCCAACTTACATGACTTTTGATACAAATCCAGCTTCACCTTATTTCCAAATGTATAAAATTGATATTCAATTAGCGAATGATGAATTCCTTATTAGAATGAAAGACGATTGGTCTGTTAAATTTGGTTCATTAAGTGGTGGTGTTGATAATGTAACTACTGGAGGTTCTCAATACAAAGTAAAATTAAACGGTGGTAACATGAAAATGCCAACCGCTGGTAATTACAGAGTTGTATTAGATATCAGAAATTCTGCAAATTATAATATAAGATTTTATCCTATATAATTTTTTAAGACTTTTAAAAGGCTGGAAATTTCCAGCCTTTTTTAATAGTATTTAATTATGAAAAAAATATTTTATTTAGCTACGCTACTGGTAACACACATCTTTTTTGGTCAAGTAAGCATTAGTCCTTATCCATTCGATGTTAATCAACAAATTACAATATCGGTAAACCTTGGTCAAAGTCAATGTAACTCAATACCCATTTCAGCAAACAAAGTATATATGCATGCGGGAATTGGTAATGATACGAATGCTTGGGGCTATAGTGTCGTTGGTAATTGGGGATTAGATAATGGCGTTGGTTTAATGACAAATCAAGGAAATGGAGTTTGGAGTATTACATTAACTCCCAGTACTTATTTTAATTTAAATACTACACAACAAAATGCTGCTACAAAGATGGGATTGGTGTTTAGAAATGCTTCTGGTAGTCAAGAGATGAAAAATCCTCCAAGCTGTCAAGATTTCATTTATAATGTAGGGAATTTTCAGGTCACACTTCTTTCACACACTGTAAACACATCCTATTTAATCAATTCTGGTTCAGACGTTAATATTGTAGCGCAAAATACAGGTGGTAATGCCACCTACTCTCTTACTGCAAATAATAGTCCCGTAAGTTGTTCTAATACAGTTACGAATTTTTTTACATGTTCAGACACAAATATTACTTCAAATAAAACATATGTATTGTCTGCCACAATTGGTGCAACAACTATTACAAAACAATTTAATGTTATAGTTATTCCGAACGTCGTAAATGCCATGATGCCTACTGGTCTTGTAGATGGTATAAATTATGATGAATTTGATCCTACTAAAGTCACTTTAGTACTTAATGCGCCAGCAAAAGATTTTATTTATGTTGCGGGAAATTTTAATAACTGGCAACCTACAACTGCACACTTAATGAAAAAAGACCCTACGACAGGTAAATACTGGCTTGAACTTACAAATCTTACTCCAAGTGCTGATTATGCTTATCAATATTGGATTTGTGACAATACAAACAGGCCTGCTAATTCACCAGCTATAGTAAAAACAGCAGATCCATTTTCTACTTTAGTACTCTCCCCTTATGATGATTCAGAAATTATAAATTTAGGCGTATATCCTGGTTTACCTACCTACAATTTAATAGCGGCTGGGCAAGAACGAGAAGTTACTTACTTCAAAACAGGAGAAACACCCTACGCATGGAGTACATCTTCACAAAATTTTACTAAACCAAGCAAAAAAGATTTGGTTATTTATGAAGTATTAGTTCGTGATTTTGATACAAATAGAACCTATCAAGACCTTATAAATAAAATCAATCATTTCAAAAACTTAGGAATTAATGCAATACAATTAATGCCTGTTATGGAATTTGAAGGAAATGAAAGTTGGGGTTATAACACCGTATATCATTTAGCCTTAGATAAGCGCTATGGCCCTCCAAATAAATTAAAAGAATTTGTTGACTTATGCCATCAAAATGGAATTGCTGTAATCTTAGATGTTGCATTAAACCATGTTTTTGGCCGTTCACCGTTAGTTAGAATGTGGATGCAAGATGCAGATAATGACGGCTGGGGAGATAGTGTGCCAACAACAACCGAAAATCCATACATCAACCAATATGCAAAACATTCGTATAGCGTTGGTAGTGATTTAAACCATTTCAATGAACCAAACAATCTAACCAACACCTATGTGGTAAGAACTTTACAACAATGGATTCAAGAATTTAAAATTGATGGATTTAGATGGGATTTAACAAAAGGATTCACTAACCAATGTTCTGCTGGAGATGATGCTTGTACAAACGGTTATCGTTCAGACAGAGTAGCTAAAATGAAGTGGTATGCTGACAAACAATGGGAATTTGACCCAAATTCATATGTAATATTTGAACATTTAGGAGTAGGTGGTTCTGCAACTGAAGAAGCAGAATGGGCTGCCTATAACGCTAATGGGAATACTAAAGGTATTATGTATTGGAAAAAAATGACTGATAATTATGCTAGTTTATTAAAAGGTAATTTTACGGATGTTTCAGGGGTAACAAATACCAATAACAGATGTATAGGTTATGCTGAAAGTCATGATGAGGAACGTATTTTATATAAAGCTATTAATGAAGCTGGACAAACACAAAATGATTTACCAAAAGCCTTAAAAAGAATGCAGACACTAGGCAGTGTGTTTTTTTTAGTTCCTGGACCTAAAATGATTTGGCACTTTAGCGAACTCGGATGGAATAATTCATTATGGCAATGCAGTAATGGTGCTGTGTCTTATTCAAGTCCTGACTGTAAACTAGATACAAAACCACAACCTCAATGGACAAGTCCTTGGCAAACGGACACTAACAGGCAAGATGTGTATTCGACTTTTTCAAAACTAATAAAATTACGAACCACAGAAAATGTTTTCGAAAACGGACAACATCAATGGGATTTAACAACAACCGGAAAACCAAGATTAAGTGTTTGGAATGCAACTACACCCCAAAGCACTTTAAGCTATGTATTAGCGCTAACAAACTTTTCTGATACTGATTATTTTCCTGCCGTGGGCTTCCCTTATACGGGAACATGGTACAATTTAATGGATAATACTCCTGTAGTGGTAACAAACGTAAACATGCAAGTGCAAATTGAAGCTGGAGGTTTTAGAGTATATGGTAACCAACCTTTAGCGGCATTAAATCAAAATGGGTTTGAATCAGACAATCCACTGGTTTTATATCCAAATCCTACACGGACTAGTTTTTATCTTTCTCAAGATGTAGCTCAAGTTGAAATTTATACTATTAGTGGTCAACTTGTTAAGACTTACAATAACGTAATAGCACAAAACGAATTACCTATTGAATTTTTAGAAAATGGTGTTTATTTTGTTAAAATCAAAACTTCTGATGGTTTAGTGGAAACTAAAAAACTAATTAAAGAATAAAAAAAAGCTGTCCAAAAATGGACAGCTTTTTTTATACCAATTCTTTTTTTAAGACTATTTGTTCTTCTATAGCATTCCAAAGTCCAATTCGTTTTTCTAAAGCTTCAATCGATACTAGTTCTACTTCTTTCCATTTTTGTTCAGAATCGCCACAAAGTTCAGCAATCATTTGCATAGCCATTGGACCGTGTTCGTCAGCATCTAATTCAATATGACGTTCAAAATAATAAATCAATTTAGACAAATCTATTTCAGGAAAATTTTGTTGAAAATTTCGTAAAATTTCAGTAAACATATTCGGAATCAAATCTTCTCTACCAAACGTAAATGCCGATGCAATTTTATGAGCTTTCCCTTCTTCAATTACCCTAAACGTAAAATCTAAAAATGCTTTAACATTTGGATGTAAATTACTTTTTTTAATAGAAACAAAAATGTTTTTAGTGGTCTGAACATGTTCTAAAAAACACGCCACCTCTTGTATGGAAGCACCACAAGCCTTCATCGCATCTACATACATTTCATAATGACTTTGACGCGATCCGTCTAATGCTAAGTCTGTTTCTTCTGCTACAACAATTTCATTGATTAAATACCTCACTGCTGGATTTCCGACAGGTAACCAAGGTGTTGTAGTACACGTTAATTTTGCTTGTAGGGCCTTTAGTAATGACATAAAATCCCAAACAGCATATACATGATTTTCTAGAAAAACATGAAGCTCTTCAAGCGTAGTTACTTTTTCGTATAACGAATGATGTAATAAGTGCTGCTTATAACTTTTAATTTGTTCCTGAATTGTATCTATAGCATTCATCTAACTTCAATCATTTAATTTTATACAAAAATAGAAATGCTTCCCGAAACAGAGAAGCATTTTATATCAATTTTATTTATTGTTTAATTATTTAAATGCAGGTAAACCTGTTACATCCATACCGGTAATTAATAAATGGATATCGTGCGTTCCTTCATAGGTGATTACAGATTCTAAATTCATCATATGGCGCATGATAGAATATTCACCTGTGATACCCATTCCGCCTAGCATTTGACGTGCTTCACGAGCAATGTGTATAGCCATATCTACATTATTTCGTTTAGCCATTGATATTTGCGCTGAAGTAGCTCTGCCTTCATTTCGTAATACACCTAATCTCCACGTTAACAATTGTGCCTTAGTGATTTCAGTAATCATTTCAGCTAATTTCTTTTGTTGTAATTGTGTCGCGCCAATAGGTTTGTCAAACTGAATACGTTCTTTAGAATAACGCAAAGCTGTATCGTAACAATCCATAGCTGCGCCAATAGCACCCCATGCGATACCATAACGAGCCGAATCTAAACAACCAAGTGGCGCACCTAATCCAGATTTATTTGGTAATAAGTTTTCTTTAGGTACTTTGACATTATCAAAAATCAATTCTCCTGTAGCAGATGCCCTTAGTGACCATTTATTGTGCGTTTCTGGAGTAGAAAAACCTTCCATTCCTCGTTCTACAATCAGTCCATGTATTCTCCCTTCTTCATTTTTTGCCCACACTACTGCTATATCTGCAAAAGGCGCATTAGAAATCCACATTTTTGCACCGTTTAACAAATAATGGTCTCCCTTATCTTTAAAATTAGTTACCATTCCTCCAGGATTTGAACCAAAATCAGGCTCTGTTAACCCAAAACAACCCATCATTTCACCAGTTGCTAATTTTGGCAAATACTTCATGCGTTGTTCTTCATTTCCATATTTCCATATCGGATACATAACCAACGAAGATTGTACGGAAGACGTAGAACGAACTCCTGAATCACCGCGTTCAATTTCTTGCATGATTAACCCATACGAAATGTGGTCTAATCCTGCGCCACCATATTCTACAGGAATATAAGGGCCAAACCCACCTATTTCGGCTAATCCTTTAATAATTTGTTTGGGAAACTCGGCACGTTGTGCATACTCTTCAATTATAGGAGAAACTTCTTTTTTTACCCATGCTCTTGCCGAATCTCGAATAAGCTTATGCTCTTCTGTTAACAAATCATCTAAAAGATAGTAATCAGGTGCTTGAAATAAATCTGGTTTCATAAAATTTCATAATTATATGAAACAAAAGTAAGTAAAGATTTTTAACAAATCAATGAACGAATGTTATAATTTTAAAATTACAGCTTCAAATAAAAATCTTTCGTCAATTCGATGTATTCAGGAGTATAATGATGACGAGAAATTTCAATGGTTAATTCGTTAAGTTTAGGGGGTTGTTCTATGCGAGAAAAAGCTAATAAACTTCTTTTAATTTCAGCAGTTGGCGTACCTTTTACACGCGTAATATTAAATGGAAATAAATTCAATTTATTACAAAGTGAACTAAAATATTCTTCTTCTTTATAAGGAATAATTACCGAAAATATTCCATTCTCCGAAAGCAACAATGAAGCCGCCTCTATTAATTCGTCAAAAGGCATGGCGTCTTCAAAACGTGCCAAATCTCTTGAACTATCATCCGATTTATAGGTATCAGTATAAAAAGGTGGATTAGAAATAATTAAATCGTATTCCTCTTCAGGTTCTTCCACAAATTCATCTAAACCCGCATGAAAACAGAATAAACGATCTCCCCAAGGCGAAGCCTCAAAATTTTCAACACATTGTTCGTAAGCGTCTTGGTCAATTTCAAATGCATCGATTTGCGCTGCGTTGCTTCTTTGGGCTAACATTAAAGATAAAATTCCAGTTCCAGCGCCTATATCAAGTATGTTATATGGATTATTAATTAGCGGTGTCCAAGCACCCAACAAAACAGCATCAGTGCCTATTTTCATAGCACATTGATCTTGGTTAACGTAAAATTGTTTGAATTTGAATGCCATAACTACTCCATGTACAAATCTACAAGACCTACAGGTGTATTAAGAAGCAATTCTTTAGTTGTGCGATTGACTTCTAAGATAAACTCATCAATCATAGGGATTAAAATTTGCTTATCTCCTTTATAAATTTCAAAAAGAGGTTGAGCTGTATTTTCAATTATAGAATTAACGGTTCCAATATCGCCTAATCGTTGATCAACAACTCTAAATCCTATAATTTCATGATAATAAAACTGATTACCTTCTAATTTTGGCAACATATCCATTGGCAAATACACTTCGGAACCTACTAAATTATCCGCTTCTTCTTCAGAATCTACATCTTCAAACTTGACTCTAAGAAATTTATCTTTGTGTAATGCCGCTTGATCAATAAAAAATGGAATCAAATTTCTGTTCATAAGAACAAAAATTGATTCCAAATTTTGATAAAGTTCAGGTTCATCTGTATCTAAAAAGATAAGTACTTCCCCTTTGAAACTAAATTTTTTAGCGATTTTGCCAAGATAGAAACAATCCTCTTTTCGCATTATCGCTGTATATTAAGCTTCTTCTGTTTCTTCGCTTGTGCTTTCAGCCTCTGCTGCAGGTTCTTCAGCTACTACTTCTTCTGTAGCTGTTTCTTCAGCAACAACTTCAACTGTTTCTTCAGTTGCAACCGCTTCAGTAGTTTCTTCAACTACTTCTTCTGTTACTTCCTCAGCTACTTCCTCAGTAGCTACAGCTGCTTGTGCAGCTTCAGCTTGTGCAGCAATACGTTTTTCGTTAGCTTCTTTTTCAGCTTTTAACGCTTTTGCTTTTGCATCTGCTTGTACTTTAGCTAAGTTTGTTTCTTTTGAAGCTACTTTTCCTGATTTTTCCTCTAACCAAGCTGCTAATTTAGCATCTGCTTGTTCTTGAGTTAATGCACCTTTTCTAACACCTCCATCTAAATGGTGTTTTAATAAAGCTCCTTTGTAAGAAAGGATTGCTCTAGCTGTATCAGTAGGTTGTGCTCCATTGTGTAACCATTGTACTGCGTTATCAAGATTTAAATCGATAGTTGCAGGGTTTGTGTTTGGATTGTAAGTTCCTAATTTTTCTAAGAATTTACCATCTCTTTTTGAGCGAGCATCTGCTGCTACAATCCAGTAAAAAGGTTTCCCTTTTTTACCATGTCTTTGTAATCTAATTTTTACTGGCATAATCTAATTGATTAAATTGAGGTACCCGACCTCGGTTATTAAGGGTGCAAATGTACAACTTTTTTTGAAATCACAAAAAACAAATAATTAAATTACAAATACTTATCTTTGACTTTTATTAAACACACTAATGGAAAATATAAAACAATACGTTCAAGAAAATAAAGAGCGTTTTTTAACCGAATTAATAGATTTATTAAAAATCCCTTCTGTAAGTGCTGATAGCGCTTATGCTCAAGATGTAATTGACACTGCAAATGCTGTGAAAAACAGTTTAGAAAAAGCAGGCTGTGATTTTGTTGAATTATGTGAAACTCCTGGTTATCCTATCGTGTATGGCGAAAAAATAATTGATATAAAATTACCAACAATATTAGTATATGGTCATTATGATGTACAACCTGCAGATCCTATTGATTTATGGGATTCACCTCCTTTCGAGCCTATAATTAAAAATACACCTATTCATCCTGAAGGCGCTATTTTTGCGCGTGGCGCGTGTGATGACAAAGGACAAATGTACATGCATGTTAAAGCCTTTGAATACATGATAGCCTCAAACACACTGCCTTGTAATGTAAAATTTATGATTGAAGGTGAAGAAGAAGTGGGGTCAAAAAGCTTAAGTTGGTTTGTAGAACGCAATCAAGCTAAATTAGCTAATGATGTCATTTTAATTTCAGACACAGGAATGATATCTAATACACAGCCCTCAATCACAACTGGTTTAAGAGGACTGAGTTATGTTGAAGTTGAAGTTACAGGACCAAATAGAGATTTACATTCAGGATTATATGGAGGAGCAGTTGCAAATCCTATTAATGTTTTAACTAAGATGATTGCTTCTTTACATGATGAAAACAATCATATTACAATTCCTGGTTTTTATGATAAAGTAGAAGAATTGTCAAAAGAAGAACGAGCAGAAATGGCAAAACGACCTTATTCTGAAGAAGCATATAAAGAAGCCTTAGATATTGTAGATGTTTATGGAGAAACTGGCTATTCAACAAACGAAAGAAATTCTATTCGCCCTACATTAGACGTAAATGGAATTTGGGGTGGTTATACAGGAGAAGGCGCAAAAACTGTTATTGCAAGTAAGGCATACGCTAAAATTTCGATGCGCTTAGTCCCTAATCAAGACTGGGAAGAAATCACAACTCTGTTTAAAAATCATTTTGAACGTATTGCGCCAAAAGCAGTAAAAGTAAAAGTAACACCTCATCACGGTGGCCAAGGGTATGTAACACCAATTGACAGTATTGGATACCAAGCAGCAAATAAAGCTTATACAGAAACATTCGGTGTACAAGCAATTCCAGTTCGCTCCGGAGGTAGTATTCCAATTGTTGCGCTTTTTGAAAAAGAATTAAAAAGCAAAACGATTCTAATGGGATTTGGTCTTGACAGCGATGCCATTCATTCGCCAAATGAACATTATGGAATTTTTAATTATTTAAAAGGAATTGAAACTATTCCTTTGTTTTATAAATATTTTACAGAACTGTATGAAAAATAAAAAAAGCGCCAAATTTGGCGCTTTTTTTATCCTTAAAATATAATTTTTTTAGTTGCTATTGTCTGATCTTCTAAAACAACTTTGACAAAAAGCACATTATTTGATGATTTTATTGAATCTATATCAAGTGTAGTAGCATTAATATTTTCATTTTGAAAAACAAGTCTTCCTAGTACATCGTATAAATAAACCGAATGAATACGTTGATCGGCAATTATTTTAATACTTTGATTTGATTTATAAATTGCAATTTGTTGGTCTGGGTTTAAAACAGGTGTTGACAATGCACTTCCTTTACTACAAATAGCCAAACTAAAGGCCGTAATCACACCCCCATCTCCATTATATGGATCATTTACTGTTAACGTCCATGTGCCATCTGCTAATAAACCGTCAACATTGTGTAATAGTTCATAGGATTTTATTGAACCTGAAATCGCCGGTGATGTAGTGCTGCATGAAGGTGAACTCCCTGCATCTTCATATGTACAATTGATATTTGGTTGCCCGCCACAGGCTTCTTCTTGCAATATTATAACTGGACTTCCAATAGAAGTTGGTCCAGTTAATAAAATTGTCATATCCTGAACATAGGTATGTGTTATAGCTACATTTGCCGTAATTTTTCCTATGGTCAATCCTCCTGTAATTGTTACTGGAACAGATGCTGTTGAATTTGCTACATCAGCTATTGTGGCTGACGTGAAATCAGTTGCAACAAAGGCAGGAATTGAACAGTCTATTATTGATGTAGTAAAACTTCTAACTGAAGAATAACTTCCATTCGCACAATTATTTTTTGGTTTTATCCTCCAATAATAGGTTGTATTTGATGCTAACCCAATTATTTGAAAAGTAGGTTGCGTTACATTACCAGAAAATGCTAATGATGAAAATGTAGTAGATGTTGAAACTTCGACATCCCAGCTTGTAACATTTGCATCATTTTGCCAAGTCAGTGAGGTAACAGTTGTTAAGCCTGTTTCTGCGTCCAATGGCGAAATCAAATTAGGTGTTGTGAAAGTTGGGTGAAAAACATTTAAATATATTTTTTTCACTTCTGTTTCTGCACCATTATTACCAATAATGTCTATTACATAACTTCCTGCTGCTACAGAGGCTAAATTATTAATTGTCACTGTAAAATTCCCACTAGCCGTAAAACTTGATTGACTAAATGTAAGATTAGCGCCTGCTGGAACGTTATTTGCTGTCATTGTAACATTCGAACCGCCTAATTTAGTTAATGAAAAATTATAAACAGCATCACCTGTATTACTACATTTGGTTTGTGTATCAGCAATTGAATTAAACGTAAAATTAGATGTAATTCCTGTTACAAGTAATGAAAAGCGCTGAGCTCCGCCAGACAAAGTTCCTTTATGTGAAACAGTTATTGTGTATACAGCTCCTGCAGTAGGGCTGTCAATAGTAATTCTTTCAACGTTATCTACATTATTATCTCCCGATCTTGTAGCCAATGCACTGGCATTACTTTGCAACCTCCATGGGTAAAAAACTGAGGTCCCTTGCGTAATTCTAACATCCAAGTCATTTGTTAAATCTGGTGTTGATTCATTTAATGTACCTGAATTTATTTTTGAAGAATCTGCCACATCTGTCCAACAAATTGACCCTAACAACGGAATTGTACCTCCTGTTGCTGTTACTTGCATTGTTATGGTTTGTCCGGGATTAAGAACCTCTTCAGAAATCCAAGATGTTAATCCATTTCCTGATACTGTTTCTGCAGCGAATTTTGCGTTTACATACCCCCAACCGTATTTTGCATCTGGTCCAACATTACCCATATCTGTTGCTGTATGACAAGCAAGCCCTTTTAATGTAGCTGCTCGCATAAACCTTCCATTTATATTGTAATAATGTTGTTGTAATAACGTTAATGTTCCTGTAACATTTGGAGCCGCCATTGAAGTCCCAGTCAACGAAACGTAACTTGTATTTGTTCCTCCCGTCCCTGTTCCATTACCAGTAGAATATAACCCCGTTCCATTTCCTGTAACATCTGGTTTGATTCTTCCGTCATCTGTTGGTCCTTGACTTGAAGTTGTATTAATTGCGCCTCCTGAAATTATAGCTCCAGAAGTACCATCTACTGTAGCATCTTGACCATTAGCAACAGTTAAAACATTTTTTGCGGTTTTATTGCCATTTAATTTATCATATCCAGAAGTTGATGGACTAGGATTTGATGCTGTTCCGTCATTACCCGCAGAAAATATAGGTAAATAATAAGGAAACATTTGTGCAATTTCATCCCAATTATATGCTTCATTAGAATACGCTCCCATATACCACGCTCCCGGTGCACTGGAAACAGGTACGCCATAAGAATGATTTGACACCAACATGCCATTCATTGCTTCTGATGTGGCTTCTGACTCATCATTGTCCCAATCAAACGTTCGAGCGGTTGCTGTAGGCGCCATTCCTTTTGCTGCTGCTACAACACCTGATGCTAATATTGTTCCTGTTACATGAATGGCATGAAAGCTATTTGAATTGCGAATAGTTAATCCGTCTCCAAAAGTGGTTCTACCATTAAACTCTTGATGGGTAGCTAATATTGGACCTCCATCCCATATTCTTGGCACCATTCCCGTGCCTGTTAAATTTAGACCTAATCCTCCTCCTGATCGTAAAAAATTTACACGTGTAGAAGTTGCGGCATTTGCATTATGAATTGAATAATAAATCGGATTTCCATCTGAAGCCAACTTCATCATTTGGTCAAAAGTACCATCTGAGTTAACTCTAAAAATTGGTAAATTATATTTTTTAATATATACTTCAACCTGTCTTTTTTCAAGAATTTCTCTTTGTTTTATTTTTGCCAATAATTGATTTGCTTTAACTAAATCATAATTTTTTATTATTTCTTGAACTTGCTTTTGTGTCTGAGAATACACTCCAACACTAAACAAAAAACAAATAATTATACCTATTTTTTTATATGAAATAAAGTGCTTTTTTTTCATAGATAATACTATTAATAATAGCCTGCAATATAGTAATTTCTTATTATTTACCATCGATTAAAAAAACAAACAATTAATTTGCTAAAAGAAAAGTTAGTTTATATATTTGCATTCCAATTATCGCGGGTATGGTGAAATTGGTAGACACGCCAGACTTAGGATCTGGTGCCGCAAGGTGTGAAGGTTCGAGTCCTTTTACCCGCACAAAAAAACCCTGAATATTCAGGGTTTTTTTATTATTGTTCTGGTGCTATTTCTAATTCTAATCCTTCTAAGTCCTCCGCAATCAAAATCTGACATCCTAATCGACTATTCGGTTTCACGTGGTAAGCATCTGCTAACATGGCTTCTTCGTCATCATTTCTGTCTAATGGTATCACATCATTTAAAACATAACATTGACAAGACGCACACATGGCCATTCCTCCACAAATACCTAGTGTTCCTTCTTCCGCCAATTCATAAGAACGGATAAGTTCCATTACATTCATGCTCATATCTGTTGGAGCCAGTACTTCATGTCGCACTCCGTTTCTGTCGGTTATAAAAATAGTTACGTCTTGTGGCATATTATTCTATTGCTTTTACAACGGCTTTTTCTGCTTCTTTTCTTGTACCATCAAAACCATCTACTCCAGAAACCGTAGTGTATTTTAATACGTATCTTTTCCCTGGATTAATTCTATTGTAAACGCTTTGACACATTAATGTAGCTTCGTGAAAACCACATAAAATTAATTTTAATTTTCCTGGATAAATGTTTACGTCGCCAATAGCATAAATTCCGTCGATATTCGTCTGATAATCCAATGCATTATTAACCTTAATCGCATTTTTTTCAATTTCTAAACCCCAATTAGCAATAGCGCCTAATTTTGGGGTAAGCCCAAATAACGGAATGAAATAATCTGTTTTGATTTGATGGTGTTTGCCATCACTATCTAACGTAATGCTTTCAACGTGGTTTTCGCCTTGAATGGCAATGACTTCGGCGGGTGTAATAAGATTTATTTTCCCCGATTTTTTTAATTCTTGAACTTTTTCAACAGAATCTAACGCTCCTCTAAATTCATTTCTCCTATGAATTAACGTAACTGATTTTGCTACATCGGCTAAAAAAATACTCCAATCTAAAGCTGAATCTCCCCCGCCAGCTATTACAATGTCTTTTGCTCTAAACTGTTCTGGATTTTTCACAAAATATTCAACTCCTTTTTCTTCATAAAAAGCAATGTTTTCTATCGCTGGTTTTCTAGGTTCAAAAGTACCTAATCCTCCTGCAATAGCGACTGCTTTAGCATGATGTTTAGTCCCTTTATTTGTAGTTACAATAAACGTTCCGTCTTCTAGTTTGTCTATTGTTTCAGCAGTTTCGGCCAAAGTAAATCCAGGTTGAAATTGCTTAATTTGTTCCATTAAATTATCCACTAACTCTCCTGCTAAAACAGAAGGATAACCTGGAATATCAAATATAGGTTTTTTAGGATACAATTCTGCTAATTGACCTCCTGGTTGAGGTAAAGCATCTATAATATGACATTTTAATTGTAAAAGTCCGGCTTCAAAAACAGTGAATAAGCCTGTTGGTCCGGCACCAATTATAAGAATATCTGTTTCAATCATTTTAATAAATTTGAAAGTAGCAAAGTAACGAAGTGTGGGTAACTATAATTATGATAAAAATCATAATTATACATTAAGCTACGTTTTCTACTGTTTCAATTTGTGGAACATATTTTTTTATTGTTGTTTCTACACCTGCTTTCATGGTACTCATGCTAAAACCACAATTTGTACACGCTCCTTCTAAACGTACTTTTACGTGTATATCATCAATAATTTCAATTAAAGAAATATTTCCTCCATCTGAATTTAAAAATGGGCGGATTTCGTCTAGTGCTTTTTCAACATTTTGTTTAATTTCTTCTGTTGTCATATTTTTTAGTTTTTAGTCGCAATTTTCAGTCGCAGTAAACAGCTTAAACTGTAAACTGAGATTGTAAAACTGAATACTATTTTTTTACAGCCGAACAGCCTGCCATAGTTGTAATTTTTACAGCCTCTGTAGGCGGCAAGTGTTCGTTTCTATTTACGGTTTCTTGTACTACACTTCTGGCCAAATCTTCAAATGCTTTAGCTAAAGGTGTATCTTCTTGCATTGCAGCAGGTCTTCCAAAATCTCCTGCTTCTCTTATTCCTTGAACTAATGGGATTTCACCTAAAAATGGCACCTCTAAATCTGCGGCTAAATTTCGAGCACCTTCTTTACCGAAAATATAATATTTATGAGTTGGTAATTCTTCGGGAGTAAAATAAGCCATGTTTTCAACTATTCCTAATACAGGTACTTGAATGGCATCAGACAGAAACATTGAAACGCCTTTTTTTGCATCTGCCAAGGCTACAGCTTGAGGCGTACTAACTACAACTGCTCCCGTAATGGGTAAGGATTGCATAATTGACAAATGAATGTCTCCGGTACCTGGTGGTAAATCAATCAGCATAAAATCTATTTCACCCCAATTTGCATCAAAAATCATTTGATTTAATG
Organism: Flavobacterium sp. 20NA77.7; assembly: GCF_031326205.1. Taxonomy (NCBI): domain Bacteria; kingdom Pseudomonadati; phylum Bacteroidota; class Flavobacteriia; order Flavobacteriales; family Flavobacteriaceae; genus Flavobacterium; species Flavobacterium nakdongense. The sequence continues at coordinate 2,164,981 of NZ_CP133721.1, forward strand.
CTTTTGAAGCCATAGGTCCTCTCCAAATTACAGCTTGATCGGGTTTAGTAAAAAAGCCAATAGATAAAATTTCTACACCATAACTTTGAATGGGTTGCATTTTAGATTTTCCATCTACCTCAACCGATATGGGTTTAGCATTTTCTACATCAAACATGATAGGCATAGACGGACCGTAAATATCTGCATCTAGAACACCTACCTTAAAACCCATTTTAGCTAATGAAACAGCTAAATTTGCTGTAATGGTCGATTTTCCTACCCCTCCTTTTCCAGAAGAAACTGCAATAATATTGCTTATCCCGGGTATAGCTTTTCCTTTAATAGTTGGTGCATCTTCTTTTTCGGGAGTAGTTACTTTTATGTTTACTTTTACTTTTGCTTTTTCGTACACTTTTTCGTGTATAACCTTTATAATATCAACTTCAGCGCGTTTTTTTATGTGTAGCGCAGGGTTAGACAAAACAAGCTCAACAACCACTTCGTCTCCAAAAGTTAGTACATTTTGAATGGCTCCACTTTCCACCATATTTTTTCCTTCGCCAGCAATAGAAATAGTTTCTAATGCTGCTAAGATTTCCTTTCTGTCTAGTTTCATGGTATGCTCTTTACTTTCAGTTATTTATTAAGACTGAATTTAGATTGCAAAGATATAAAGAAGTTTAGGAAGTATAAAAGTTTAAGTAATTAAAGTTTATATCGCACTATAAGAATAATCAATACAATTTTTAAGTCTACATTTTAGGTTCCCAAAAATGTTTTTCAAAATCAACAATTTTATTGTCCACTACTTTTATACCCTCATTTTCTAATAGTTGTTGCATCAAATTTGTTCCTTGAAAATGATGCTTACCAGACAAAAGTCCCTTTCTATTTACTACCCGATGCGCTGGAACGTCTTCTAATTGATGAGATGCATTCATGGCCCAGCCTACCATTCTTGCCGAACGTGCTGTTCCTAAAGCTTTGGCAATGGCGCCATAAGAGGTTACTTTGCCTTCGGGAATTTGTCGGGCAACAGCATATACTCTTTGAAAAAAATTTTCATCTGCTTGCATACCTATTTTAAAGTATAAAAAGTTAAAATGGCAACCAAACCTGTTATTACAGCAATAATAAAATTGATATTATTGCTGAAAAAAGTCATTTTAGTTTCAAATCTCTTAAAGAAATAAGCGTAAATATGATAGACCAAACCGGTTCCTAAAACACTTCCAACAACAAACGAAATTCCTATTGGAAGAGAAAAAAAACAAGGAATAAAAGCAGAAAAATAAAGACTTAAAAAAGCATAATATGGAACTGGGAAAACGTTTATAGCAGAAAGTAACAACCCGTGAGAAAAAGGAGGTAACTTACTTATTTTTGTATGTGTATCAATTTTATGAGAATGCAAGACACTTTGAATTCCTTTGCCTAAGAAAAAAATAGTGAGAATAGAAAAAATACTACTTCCGACAATCTTCAAGTTTCGCATCACTTCAGGGTTTTGTTCTAAAAAAGTTGCGAAATAATAGCCTAAAAAACTTTGTAAAGCCACCACAAGCAATACGCCATTTATAAATTTTTTTGCTTGAAAATGAGATTGTTTCATGCTAATGTTTGCTGCAGTCATATTTAGCATCCCTGGAGGTAAAACACCAATGCTTGAAAAGAAAATTGCTAATGCAAAAACAAACAATAACGTCATTATTTTATCTTAAACTGAATATAGGTAATGGGTTTGTTGATTTCTAAATATTGCTTTTCATAAAAGGTTTGAATGGCTGTAACTACAGCGGGAGCACCTTCATTTTTATAAATATTATGATTAGCATATAACACCTCATGCCCTTCTCCGTGAAGCAATCCTAAGGTATAGCCATGCATAAACTCACTATCTGTTTTGAGGTGCATTAAACCACTAGGGGCAAGAATTTTTTTGTAGCGTTGCAGAAATTGGGTATTGGTCATTCTGTGCTTTGTGCGTTTATATTTAATTTGAGGATCTGGGAATGTAATCCAAATTTCAGACACCTCGTTTTCAGCAAAACAATGTTCAATTAATTCAATTTGTGTGCGTAAAAACGCCACATTATTCATGCTGTTTTCTACGGCCGTTTTAGCTCCTCGCCAAAATCTTGCGCCTTTGATATCAATACCAATAAAATTCTTATTGGGATAACGTTCTGCTAAACCTACTGTATATTCGCCTTTTCCACAACCCAACTCTAAAACAATAGGATTTTCGTTTTTAAAAAACGTTTTATTCCAATTTCCTTTTAAAGCTAATTTTTGGTTAACAACCTCTTCTCTAGTTGGTTGAATTACGTTATGAAAGTTCTCGTTTTCGTTAAATCGTTTCAGTTTATTTTTACTTCCCACACTACTTAAATTAATTTTTGGTAAAAGTATAAAATTTAAGCCAAAATCTGTACGAGAAAATGACGGCAAGCGTGAATTGACTAGAAAATAGTAAGTTATTTGCTTTTCGGAAGTGTAAAAGAAAATTCAGATCCTTTTGTTAGTGTACTTTGAACAAAGATTTTTTCTTGATGCGCTTCGATAATGTGTTTAACAATAGCTAAACCTAAACCACTACCGCCTTCTGAGCGCGCACCACTTTTATCTACTCTAAAAAAACGTTCAAAAATACGAGAGACATTTTGTTTATCAATGCCTTCACCGTTATCTTGGATACGAACTAATATTTTATTCTTAGCTATGGTTTCCACGCAAACTTCTGTAGTACCCTTATCCTTACCGTATTTAATCGAATTCATGATTAAATTTGTTAGAACTTGCTGAATTTTTTCTTTATCGGCATAAACATATATAGGTGAGGTATATTTTTCATCAAACATTAACATGATATTTTTTTTATCTGCCTTCATTTCAAGTAAATCAAAAACGTTTTGAATTTCAGCGATAATATCAAATTTTGTAAGTTCAAGATTCAAATCATTTGATTCAAACTTTGTTATCATGTCTAAATTCTGAACAATATTTATCAAGCGTTCTACCCCTTTTGATGCGCGTTCAATGTATTTTTTTCTTAATTCTTTATCTTTTATTGCACCACCCTCAATAAGTGTATCTAAATAGCCTTGAACGGTAAAAAGAGGCGTTTTTAATTCGTGAGAAACATTTCCTAAGAATTCTCTGCGGTATTCTTCGCGAATATTTAAAGATTCTATTTCTATTTTCTTTTCTTTAGCAAAATTTCTTATGTCATTTGTTAAAGAAGTAATATCTGTTGTAACTGTTTTGTTTGTTAAGGATGTTGCTTCTAACAAGGAAACTTCGTCATATAATTTTTTGATGCGTTTATAAATAAACACTTCAACTCTATATTGTAATAAAAAAAAAGTAAATAATAGCACGCTTAAAGGCGCTATATACAAAAACAAAAATGGTAAACTTGTTATAAAAAAATGATATAAACTTAAAAAGCCTGTTACAAAAAAAGTAATGTAAACAGCAGATTTAAAAGCAAATTTATATGATTTTTTAAAATTTAAACCCATTTATAACTCCATTTTATACCCAACTCCTTTTATAGTTTTAAAGAGTTCGTCATCAATTTTTTCTCTTAATTTTCTAATGTGAACATCAATAGTTCTACCGCCTACGATTACTTCATTTCCCCAAACTTTATCTAAAATTTCTGTTCTAGTAAATACTTTTCCTGGCTTAGAAGCTAACAAATATAATAATTCAAATTCCTTTCTTGGTAAAATAATCGTTTTTCCGCTATATACAATTTTATATTCTTCTCTATTGATAATTAAATCACCTATATTAATTGAGGAACTGGGTTCTAAAGGCTCATCTTCTTTTAACCTCCTTAACAATCCTTTTACTTTACTTATTAGTAATTTAGGTTTTATAGGTTTTGCAATATAATCATCCGCCCCTACTTCAAACCCTGCCACTTGTGAATAATCTTCACTTCTAGCCGTTAAAAAAGTAATGATTACGTCTTTTAATTCTGGGATTTCTCTTATATGTTCACAAGCTTCCATGCCATCCATTTCGGGCATCATGACATCCATAATAATCAAATGAGGGATGATTTTTTTAGCTTGTTTAATTGCTTCTTTACCATTAGTAGCTGTGGCTATTTGATAGCCTGCTTGAGAAAGATTATAACCAACAATTTCTAAAATATCGGGTTCGTCGTCAACCAATAATATTTTGATGTCTTTTTTCTTCATTTGTAAATGAAATTTCACTCAATTTTTGGTAAAGTTAACCATAAAAACTATACAAAAAATGGACTTAACCGTAATTTAATATGTTAACGATTACTTAACTTTTTACAAACTTACTAATAACTTAGCAATAACAATAGCATAATTTTTCAAGAGTTATTTTGCACCAAAATAAATTCAACTACATGAAAATTACACATTTACTTTTTGGGCTTTTATTTATGGTGTTAAGTTATGGGCAAAACAATGCTAAAATAACTGGTTTTGTTTTAGATAAAGACACTAAAAAACCTATTGAACTTGCTTCCGTTTTTTTAAAAGGGACAAGCTACAAAACAGATACAGATGCTACTGGGAAATATGAATTATTGGCAAAACCAGGAAACTTTACACTTGTAGTTTCATTTGTTGGATACAAAACACAAGAAAAAACAGTTGTATTAGTAGCTGGACAAACACAAAATTTTACATGTAATTTACAAGAAAACGCTTCAAAAATTGATGAGGTTGTAGTTAAAGTTTCTGTAAAGAAAACAAACGAAACTGCTTTGTTAAAAGAGCAGCAAAAAGCGGTTGAAATTAAACAAAGTATTGGCGCTCAGGAAATGTCAAGAAAAGGCATTAGTGATGTAGAAGAAGGATTAACCAAAATGTCTAGTATTACAAAAGTTGAATCTAGAGGTATATTTGTTAGGGGGCTAGAAGGAAGATATACAAATTTGTTACTAAACGGATTAGCCACACCTACAAATAACCCGTTTAACAAAATGATACCTTTAGATCTTATTCCAACAGATGTTGTTGATGTGATTGACACGTACAAAACATTTAGTAGCAATGTTTATGGAGATTTTGCCGGAGCTACTTTTAATGTTCAAACTACTACAAAACCTGCTAAACCTATTACAAAAATTTCGGCTGGAATAGGTTATGTTACAAATAATAATTTAAAAGATTTTTACTTTACCGAAAATTCTCAAAAAGGATTTGGATATTTTGGTTTTGAGTCAAATTATAGAAACTTACCTACTTATTTTGGCGCTACTCCTACTTCTAAAAGCGTTGACGGTGCAAAAGCTCAAAAAATATTTGAAAGCTCATTAGCTCCCGTAAAAAGTAGAAGTCCACTAAATTCTAGTTATGGTATATTACATGGTGATAAATTTAATATGGGTGCTGCAAAATTAAGTTATCTCTTTTCTTTAAATTTTGACAACAGCTATCAATATCGTGAGGGCTTAAGAAGAACTTTTCAACCTGGACAATATTCGCAGTTTAGCAACAATTTACTTAAAAAAACATTTAATTATAAAACAAATTCATCTGCAATTTTAGGATTAAACTATAGTTCTGAAAAATTAAATGTGGCAACAAATATTCTTTATTTAAAATCATCAAGTAGTGAAATATCTACCTCAACTGGCGTGCTAAATGCTCAAGTAAATACACCAAACGCGTTCCTTTATGTAAACAAGTATGAACAAACAGATTACATCAATGGGCAATTAATGAGTGAATATAAATTGTCAAATGATGGAAATTCAAAATTAAAAGCAGGTGTTTCAGCTGTAAAAACAATTTATAGTCTTCCTGATATTAATTCTTTTTCCGGAATTATTAATCCTGACCAAACAATATCGTACAGATATGGCGGAAATAATTTCTTAAGACAATATTTAAATATTGACAATAACATTTTTATGTCAGGTTATTTAGAATATAACCATTCTTTTGGAAAAGATAATAAAATGATTTTTGGGGTAAATGCTAACGAGAATGAAATTAGTTCAAGTTATCGTTTTTTAAATTTAAATCAAAACACAAATTACAATACATATACCTTAAATTTAGAAAATGTAAACAACCAAATCATGATTGATTTAAATGATGCTGATCTAAACAAAAGGTTATTCTACATAGAACAAAGTGCTTACAACTGGAAAGCAAAAGTAAAAGACAGAACAATAGCAGCATATGGAAATTTTATTTACAATATTAATGAAAAATGGAATACTAATGTGGGGGTTAGAATTGAATCATTTAATCAAACTTCTTTCTACAAAGACGGTACGGCATCAAATAAATTTAAAGAAGTAACTACTTCTAAATCTTATATTTTACCTTCATTAAACGTAAAATACCTACTTAATGATTTAACTAATTTAAGGTTTGCTTCTTCTCTTACTTACACGAAGCCTATTTCTATGGAAGGTTATCCTATACAAATTGTAGATCCTGAAGGCGAAACGATTCAAGGAAATACGTTCCTTAAAAATAGCCAAAATTTTAATGTCGATTTTAAATATGAATTATTCCCAACTGCAGCCGAAATGATAAGTCTATCAGCGTTTGGAAAAAAAATAAACAATCCTATTGAAAAAATATACATTGCTTCTGCAGGAGGGCCAATGATTTCATATACTAATTCAAAAGAAGCATTATTATATGGTGTAGAAGGTGAAATTAAATTAGACTGCAAAAGAATAAGTGAAAAATTATCAAGTCTTTCAATCGGTTTTAATGGCACACTTATGCAGACTCAAGTAACAATAGCTGACAAAATAACCAATCCTATTAATGGTGAATTAATGGATAATATTGAAAATGTTTTTGCAAAAGGTGAAAATAAAAGACAATTGCAAGGCGCTTCTAATTGGTTAGTCAATTCTGACATAAAATATGCTTTCAATTTATCTAAAAAATGGAATGCTACAATTTCAACCGTTTATAATGTTTTTGGAAAACGAATTTTCTCTGTTGGTTCAAATGGTTTAGATCACATCTATGAAATGCCTGTTCAAAAATTAGACATCGTATGGTCAAACAAAATTAATGACCATATAGATTTTAAACTAGCAGCAGACAATATTTTAAATCCGAATGTAAAATTAGAACTTGGCAATGAAAGTAAAAATAGCTTCATTGAAAATTCAAAAATTTATAAAGATTTTAAAAGGGGGATAGGTTTATCAATGAGCTTTTCATACACCTTTTAATTTTTAAGAGATTAATAGTAAATTAACATTCCACCTATTTAATAAAATTTTGTTAATCATTACTAAATCTTGAACTAACAACAATAAGTCAAATTTGTAACATAAATTTTAAAACTCTAAAAATGAAAAAATTATTTGTTTGCTTGTCAATTTTAAGCTTGGCTTTAGTGAGTTGTTCAAAAGACATTGCTGAAGACGAAAACAACACTCCGGTTAGTGGAGTAATCAGCGGTGAAATCACTGGAAATGTAAATTATGCTTATGGAAATTACACATTACAAGGTGTTGTTAGGGTTAAAAACGGTGCAACTTTAACCATTGCTGCGGGTAGCACAATTCGAATAGATAAAACATTAGCTACAGATAATGGGCTAATCGTTGAAAACGGAGGAACTATCAATTTAGTTGGTACTGCTGATGCGCCAATTGTATTTACAGAAGTATCAAAAGTACCTGGTTCTTGGAGTGGAATTATGTTAGTAGGTGATGCTCCTATAAATGCTGCAGGAGGAGCTTCAACTGCTTTATCTGAAGATGGTTCAAACATAACTTATGGCGGAACAGATGCTACAGATAACCGTGGCATTCTAAAATATGTCCGTGTAGAATACGCTGGTAAAAAAATTGCTGACGGACAAAAAGAAACAAACTCATTTACTTTTTATTCTGTTGGTTCGGGAACAACTTTAGACCACTTAGTTGCTTATAAAGGGGCGGATGATGGCTTTGAGTTTTTTGGTGGAACCGTAAGTATGACAAATGCTATTTCATATGGTAACTTTGACGATGCTTTTGATTGGCAAGATGGCTGGAGAGGACAAAATAATTCAAACTGGACTGCAATTCAAGTTGGAAAAGGTAATTTTGGAATGGAAATAGAATGTTCTTTAAACAATAACGCATATTGGCCTAAAGTAACCGGTGTTACTTTAAAAAGAATGTCTGGCTGTGTTCCTGAAGTAGTTGGTGATGTACAAATAGATGCATTCCAATTTAAAAGAGAAGGAAACGGAGAATTTGACAATGTAATTATTGATGGATATGGTAATTATACTGAAACTACAACTACTTATCAAGGGGCTGCTTGTAAAATTCAAGATGCAACGACAAACACAAATCAAGTTAATAGTTCTAAAATTAAGTTAACCAATTTAAAAATCACAAATACAAGTCAACAAATAGCCGGAGCTTCAAGTGCTATATCTGTTACTTTTCCAACAGGCCAATTTACAACATCTAATACAGCTACAGGGTCTGTTTTAACCAATGGAACTTGGTCAACAGTAGAGGGAGTTAGCTTATTACAATAATAACACAAAAAATATACATAAAAAAAGCGGTGTTTTACCGCTTTTTTTTATTTCGTTTAATTGAGCGTTTTACATATAAAAATAAACCTTATTTTTGCAGAAACTATTTTGATATGAGCATTAAAAAAGCCTATTTATTTGTCTTCCTAATTTTACTAATTGATCAAGCAAGTAAAGTATATGTAAAAACAAACTTTAAAATGTTTGATGAGGTAACCGTTTTTGATTGGTTTCAAATCAAATTTATTGAAAATGAAGGGATGGCTTGGGGAATTGAATTACCAGGCGATTATGGCAAATTGTTTTTAACCCTTTTCCGAATTGTAGCAGTAGGCGGAATCATTTGGTGGCTTTGGGACAGTGTGAAGAAAAATGCGTCTAATTATTTACGTGTAGCTATTGTTCTCATTTTGGCAGGTGCAATAGGCAATATTATTGACTCTGTTTTTTATGGTGTTATTTTTAATGAAAGTACAACTCAACAAGTCGCTACAATTTTTAGCGACCAACCTTACGGAACGGCTTTTCATGGAAAAGTAGTTGACATGTTTTACTTTCCTATCTGGCGAGGTGTTTTGCCAAGTTGGATTCCTATTTGGGGCGGACAAGAAGCTTCTTTTTTTAATGCCATATTCAACGTAGCTGATTTTGCTATTTCAACAGGTTTCGGAATTTTATTAGTCTTTAATAAAAAATGTTTTCAATCATAAACTAAAAAAAGCCCCGATTAATATCGGGGCTTTTTTTAATTACCAGGAAAATTCGCTTTCCTTTTTTCTAAAAACGCTGTTGTTCCTTCTTTAAAATCTTCTGTAGCAAAACAAGCTCCAAAATTTGAAATTTCAACTTCATAGCCATTTTTACCATCTGTATAATTTGCATTTATTGAAGCAATAGCTTTTGCAATAGCCACACTTGAATTAGAAGCTATTTTTATAGCTATGCCTTTTGAAAAAGAAAGTAATTCTTCTTGAGTCACTACATGGTTAACTAAACCGTAACTCTTTGCTGTTTCTGCATCAATCATTGATGCTGTTAAGATTAATTCCATGGCACGACCTTTACCAACTAATTGTGCTAAACGTTGTGTGCCTCCATAACCAGGAATAACCCCTAAAGTAACTTCAGGCAACCCCATTTTTGCATTTGTTGAAGCTATTCTAAAATGACAAGACATAGCTAATTCTAAACCGCCACCTAAAGCAAATCCATTAACCGCTGCAATTACCGGAGTGCCTAAATTTTGAACAAAATCAAACAACAATGCTTGACCTTTTGCTGCTAATTCTTTTCCTTCTGTTTCAGAAAAATGAGCAAATTCAGCAATATCTGCTCCTGCTACAAAGGCTTTTTCGCCACTTCCTGTAACAAGAATTGCTTTTATTGTTTTGTCGTTATCTAACTCGTTAAAGGCATGATGTAGCTCCTCAATTGTAGCCTTATTTAATGCATTTAATTTTGTAGGTCTATTGATTGTAACAATAGCTACATTTTCTTCTTTTTCAATTAAAATATTTTTCATACTAATTAATTTAATGGCAATTCAATACTAAATGTACTTCCTTTACCACGTTCTGTACTTACCGTTATAGTTCCGTTATAATTTTCTACAATATTTTTAATAATAGCTAATCCAAGACCCATTCCACTAGATTTTGTAGTGAATTTTGGCTCAAAAATCACTTCTTTTTGTTCATTTTCAATACCTACTCCGTTGTCCTGAACTGATAATATAATAGAATTATTTGATTTTATTAATTGAACTACAACTAATTTTTCTTCTTGTTCTTCAGGAATAGCTTGAATAGCATTTTTAACTAAATTAGTAGTAATTCTAATTAACTGCGATTTGTCATAATTACCAAATATTACCGTTTCGTTGGAGTTAAATAAGATATACTCTTCATTAAAAATCTCTAAGGCCATTTTGATTATTTTGACCACATCTACTAATTCATTTTGCTGAAGTGGCATAGACGCAAAATTTGAAAAAGCACTTGCAACAGCTGTCATTGTATCTATTTGCTGAATCAAAGTTTCGGAATAATCATTTAGTTTTTGAACATTCTGAGGGTCCGTGGGATTAAATTTTCTTTGGAAATTTTGAACCGTTAACTTCATTGGTGTTAAAGGATTTTTAATTTCATGTGCCACTTGTTTAGCCATTTCTCGCCAAGCGTGTTCTCGTTCGCTTTGTGCTAATTTTTGTGCGCTTTCTTCTAATTTGTCAACCATTAAATTATACGAAAGAATTAATGAATTAATTTCATGATTCCCTGGTTGTAAAGCTAGTTTTTCATTGCGCTGATTCAATTTCGTTAAGGCTAATTTTTGCGAAATTTGAGTAAGTGATTTGGTTATGTTTTTAGATAAAAAATAAGACAACAAAATTGAGAAAACAAGCATAGCGAAATAAACTTGTGCATATCTTGAAAGGAAATTTCGAACTTCTTCATCATAAAAATCACTGTTTTCAACATAAGGTATATTTAAAATGGCAATGTTCTTTAAATTGGCGTCTTTTATATAAGTATATGACGTTTTAACTACAGTACCATTTGCTTCTTCATTTGTTTCTACAATCCTTTTTTCATTAGAAGTTTCTAATTTTTTTAGAATTTTTTTAGACAATTTTGGCAGGCGTTTACCTTTTTTTAATGCTGTTTTTGAGGAAATTAACAATCTTCCTTTTAAATCATAAAAATTAATTTCTAAACTATGAATATCTGAAAGTTCATGAATTCGGTCTTTGAATAAAACTGAAATTGTTTTTGCCGTAACGAATTGATCTGTATTAAGTAAAATGTAATCAATGTGTTCTTTTATAGCATTTTCTTTTCTAGACAAGCGTTCTTCATGATATTCTTTGGCTTCATATCTAAAATGAATAAGCGATACGACTGATATTAATACCGATGAAAAAACAGTAAGAAAAAGCATCGACAAAAAAATCCTTTGGCGAAGTGTAAAAGCATGTTTTTTAAACCCTTTAATCACGTTTTTCTCTTATTTTTTTATATAACTTATATCCTAACATTAATACCATCGAAAATATAACGATACCTATAACACCAAAAATCCAGTTGATGGCACTTTTTACAATTATTAAAAAAACTACTGCAAAAAGGATAAGCGTTGCGCCTTCGTTCCAAATTCTAAAAAAATTAGACGTGTGTTGTACTTCATTTTTTTGTAAAGCTAAAAAAATCTGATGGCATTTGAAATGATAGCAATACAATAAAAATACAAAAACTAATTTAACTTGAAAATAAGTCGCAAATAATAAGCCACTATTCAAATGCAACATTAAAAATGCAAAAATACTCGCTAATATTGCACTAGGCCAAGTTATAATATACCATAACCTGTATTGCATAACTTGATATTGCTTAATTAAAATGCTTTGTTCGGACTCCTCTTTTTGTTTGGCTTCTGCATGATACACAAATAACCGCACCATATAAAACAATCCGGCAAACCAAGTAACTATAAAAATAAGGTGAAGGGCTTTTAAGTAAAGATACAACTGCTCCATTTTTATTTATTTTGAAAATCTTTAATCCAATTACTTAAAGTTGCCACCCAATCCTCTCTATCATTTAAACAAGGTATAGCTAAAAAATCTTCTCCTCCATTTTCTTTAAAACTGTGAGCGGCTTCCATGCCAATTTCTTCCAATGTTTCCAAGCAATCTGAAACAAAAGCAGGTGTGGCGACAGCTAGTTTTTTTATGCCTTTTTGTGCCAATTCATCAATTGTGGCATCTGTATAGGGTTGTAACCAAGGGTCTCGACCCAGTCTTGACTGAAATGAAGTGCTATAAGTTCCTTCTTCTAGACCTAAAGCTTCTGCTACTTGTCTAGTTGTTTCATAACACTGGTGACGGTAACAAAATTCATGGGCAGCGGAAGATGTAATACAACATTGACCATCTATTTTACAATGGCTTTTTGTTACATCCGATTTTTTAATGTGTCGTTCAGGTACACCATGATAAGAAAACAAAATATAGTCTGGTTGAAAAGAATTTTTGTATTCTTGAATTGAGGCTGCTAAATTTTGAATATACTCTTTTTTATTATAAAAGGCGGGCAGGCTTTCAAGTTGTAACGTAGGAAATTTTTCTTCAACCAATTGTTGCGCTAAAACCAATATAGTTTCAGTAGTAGCCATAGCAAATTGTGGATATAATGGAACAATCATAACATTTGTAACTCCTTGATTTACTAATTGTTGTAATCCAAATTCTAAACTAGGATTACCATATCGCATAGCCAATGCTACAGGAAGTTCTATTTTCTCTTGTACTTTTTTATGTAATCGTTTTGACAACACAATTAATGGCGAACCTTCGGGCCACCAAATTTTTCTATATGCTTTAGCCGATTTTCTTGGCCTAGTATTTAAAATAATTCCTTTAACTAATAATGCTCTTACTAAATACGGGATATCTATTACGCGCTCATCCATTAGAAATTCTCCTAAATATTTTTTTACATCTTTAGTCGCTGTACTGTCTGGTGAACCCAAATTAACTAATAATACGCCTTTTTTCATCTTCTATTTATTTTGCTATACTTAATGATAATAAATACTTCTTAGGGGTGGTGCCAAATTTTTTCTTAAACGCAGCAATAAAATGACTCGAAGTGCTGTAACCTACTTTTAAGCCTACTTCATTTACATTATACGTGCCAGAATCTAACATTTTTCGAGCATAATCCATTTTATAATCAAATAAAAAATTAAAAACTGTGTCGCCATAAATTTGCTTAAATCCCACTTTCAATTTTTTTAACGAAATACCTACTGAATCGGCTAATTCTTGCAGACCCGGTGGCTCTGCCATATTTGAAATAATTAATTCCTTTGCTTTTTTAATTTTTAAAACATTTTCTTCATCAATTAAAAAAGGACAATACTCGGCATTAGGATCTTCATTACTATTAAAAAACAAGCTAAGTAATTCATAACTTTTGCCTTTTAAATATAAATTTTTAATACTCGAATTTTGATTGTAATTAAAAATTTGATTCAATACAATTGCCATTGAAGGGGTAATATCTTCCTCTCCATAATATTTTTTTTCTAAATTAGAAGGACTTAAAAATGGAATTACTTCAGCTTCAGATGAAAAAAGAGCATGGAATTTTTTAATGGAAACGAGAACTGATATAACCCACGATTTGGGAGAAATTTCTAAATGTAAAGGCAATTCTTTCTGGGGATTATACAACAGTAAAGCTTTTTCTTCTTTTAATTCCAACGCATAATTACCGTTATTAAAAATAAATTTTCCTTTTCCTTTTACATTAAAATGAAATTGAATTAAACCTGTTTCGACTTGTTTTTCAAAACGTTCGGTAATTTCCGTATCATTTTGAAAACGCAAAATGGTAAAATCCTGTTCAATGTTTAGTTCTTCAAAAGACCTCATAGCGTTGTTTTTTTAATCTATTTATTTGGTTTTGAATGCTTTTTTATTTAAAACGATTCTAAACAAAAGAAATCAAACGAATTGATTTTGGTGCAAATTTAAAATAAAATAACTGTTTAAGGTCAGATTATTTTAAAAAATCTCGAAACGACACAAAAAGTACTTTTAGCGTTACTTTTTCCTTTTTAATCAATTTACTTTTGTGTCACTTTTAGGACGAGCGAAAATATGAACCATACAAATGTAGTTAAACATACTTCTTTTTATGCTGTAGGATTAAGTTACAAAAAAGCAGACGCAGAAATTAGAGGTAATTTTAGTTTAGATGAATACGCTAAAATGCAAGTTTTACATCAGGCAAAAAACGAAGGCATTGAAAGTGTTATTGCTATTTCAACATGTAACCGCACTGAACTATATGGTTTCGCACAGCATCCTTTTCAATTAATTAAATTATTGTGCGACAATAGTCAAGGTACCGTAGAAGATTTTCAAAAAGTGGCCTACGTGTATAAAAGCACAGAAGCTATAACGCATTTATTTAAAGTAGGAACTGGACTTGATAGTCAAATTTTAGGAGACTTTGAAATTATTGCCCAAATCAAGAGTGGTTTTGTGCAAAGCAAAAGCTTAGGTCTTGCTAATGCCTATATGGAGCGATTAATAAATGCAGTAATTCAAGCCAGTAAAAGGGTAAAAAATGAAACTGAACTATCTTCAGGAGCTACTTCTGTATCCTTTGCTTCTGTACAATATATTTTTAAAAATGTTGCAGATATTGCACACAAAAACATTTTATTATTTGGAACAGGAAAAATAGGTAGAAACACCTGCGAAAACTTAGTAAAACACACCAAGCACGAACAAATCACCTTAATTAATCGGACAAAAGATAAGGCAGAAAAATTGGCTAAAAAACTAAACCTCATTGTAAAAGATTATGCCGATTTACAATTAGAAATTCAAAAAGCTGACGTATTAGTGGTAGCTACAGGTGCACAAAATCCAACAATTGATAAATCTATTTTAGCATTAAAAAAACCCTTATTAATTTTAGACTTATCTATTCCTAAAAACGTAAATGAAAACGTGCAAGATATTCAAGATGTAACGCTCGTACATCTTGATAATTTATCACAAATCACTGATGAGACATTAGAAAACAGAAAAAAACATATTCCCGCTGCCGAAAAAATTATTTCAGAAATTAAAGAAGAATTTATTACGTGGACAAAAGGAAGAAAATATGCGCCTACTATTCATGCTTTAAAAGCAAAACTTAATGCAATTAAAGAAGCCGAAGTAAATCATCATAAAAAGAAATTAGCTAATTTTGATGAAGCGCAAGCCGAATTAATAACTGCTCGCATCATTCAAAAAATCACAAGCCATTTTGCCAATCACTTAAAAGATGAAAACACAGCCGTGGAAGAAAGTATAGAATGGATTGAACGTGTTTTTCATATCGAAACCTCAACAAAATGAAAAAAAACATAAGAATAGGAACCCGAGACAGTCAACTAGCACTTTGGCAAGCACATACAGTTGAAAAATTACTAAATGACCTAGGTTATTCAACTACAATTGTTGCTGTTAAATCGGAAGGAGATTTACAAGTCACCCAACCTTTATATGAACTTGGTATTACAGGAATTTTCACTAAAACGTTAGACATTGCCTTGCTAGAAGGAAAAATTGATATTGCGGTTCATTCCATGAAAGACGTACCCACTTCCTTACCTGAAGGAATTGTTCAGGCGGCCGTTTTAGAAAGAGGAAACACTACAGACATTTTAGTTCACAAAGGGAATTTAGACTTTTTAGAAAAAAATGCGACCATTGCGACCGGAAGTTTGCGTCGTCAAGCACAATGGCTACATAAGCATCCTCAGCACACCACAGTGGACTTAAGAGGAAATGTAAATTCACGTCTGCAAAAACTGAAAGACAATGCTTGGCAAGGAGCTATTTTTGCAGCAGCTGGTTTAGAACGAATTAATCTAAAACCTGAGCATTATATCAATTTAGAATGGATGACTCCCGCTCCTGCTCAAGGCGCTATGATGGTTGTCACATCGGCTGAAGATACCTATTGTTTAAATGCGTTAGCTGAAATTAATCATGTGGAAACAGAAATTTGCACCTACATTGAACGCCAATTTTTAAAAACGTTAGAAGGAGGTTGTACCGCTCCTATTGGCGCATTAGTAACCTATAATGAAAAAGATGATGTGTTGCATTTTAAAGGTTCATTATTCAGTTTAGATGGTAAAGAAAAAATTGAAATTGATAAAAATTTTGAACTAAAAGATTGGAAAAAACTAGGACACAACTGCGCTGTCGAAATTTTAGAAAATGGTGGTAAAGAACTAATGAACACAATTAAAACACAATTAAAAAAGTAACTGTGAAAGAAAGCATCGGCATACTAGCAACTAAAAAATTGGCTCACAATCAAAAACAATACTTGCTAAATGCTAATTTTAAAGTAATTGACGAAGATTTTATTCATATTCAACCCATTGCTTTTGAAATCAAAAACACGAATGATATTTTAATTTTTACGAGTCAAAATGCCGTTCTTAACGTTCTTACCCATAAAGAGGAGTTCATTCATAAACCTGTAATTTGTGTAGGCGAAAAAACGAAAAACATACTACTCGAAAATGGTTTTTCTGTAGTTTGTTTTCAGCCTGAAGCTGCCGAATTAATTGGAAGTATTGAAAACGAATACATGAATAATAGCTTTACTTTTTTCTGTGGTACATCAAGGTTAAACACGATTCCCAATTTTTTAAGAGAAAAAAGCATCAAACATGAAATTATTGAAGTTTATAAAACTATTGAAACGCCCCTAAAAATTAATTCGAAAATGGATGGCATTCTGTTTTTCAGTCCATCTGGGGTTACAAGTTTTATAAAAGAAAATGAAATTACAGACGAATGCTGTTTTTGCATTGGAACTACTACAGCAAAAGCGGTTGAAGCCTATTCAAAAAACATTGTAATTGCAAATCAGCCTACGGTTGAAAACGTAATTATTCAATGCATACATTATTTTAAATCAACAAAAAATGATTAAAAACGACCTTTTTTTAAGAGCCTTAAATAACGAAAAAGTAGAGCGTCCACCAGTTTGGATGATGCGCCAAGCGGGAAGATACTTACCTGAATTTAGAGCTTTGCGTGACAAATACGATTTCTTTACGCGTTGCGAAACACCAGAATTAGCAGCTGAAATCACCGTGCAACCCATTCGTATTGTGCAACCTGATGCTGCCATTTTGTTTTCGGACATTTTGGTCGTACCACGAGCGATGGGTATTCACGTAGAATTAAAAGACAATTTAGGGCCGATAATTCCGAATCCAATTCGTACTATGGAGCAAGTGAATCAAGTATTTATTCCAAATGTCAACGAAACGTTAGGATACGTTTTTGATGCGATTAAATTGACCAAAGAAATGTTGAACGATGAGGTGCCATTGATTGGCTTCGCTGGTTCACCATGGACGATTTTTTGTTATGCAGTGGAAGGAAAAGGTTCTAAAAGTTTTGATACGGCTAAAGGATTTTGTTTCTCCAATCCAGTAGCGGCGCATACTTTGTTACAAAAAATTACCGATACGACGATTTTGTATTTAAAAGAAAAAGTAAAAGCAGGTTGTAATGCCATTCAGATTTTTGATTCTTGGGGAGGAATGCTTTCTCCTAAAGATTATCAAGAATTTTCATTTCAATATATCAATCAAATTACTGAAGCTTTAGCAGAAATAACTCCAGTTATTATTTTCGGAAAAGGGTGTTGGTTTGCTTTAGGCGAAATGGCAAAATCAAAAGCTTCGGCTTTAGGAGTAGATTGGACCTGTTCGCCAAGAAATGCCCGTTATTTAACAGGAGGAAACATTACATTACAAGGAAATTTTGATCCGAGTCGTTTACTTTCGCCAATTCCAACCATCAAAAAAATGGTACATGAAATGATTGATGAATTTGGCAAGGACAATTACATCGTCAACTTAGGTCACGGAATTTTACCAAATATTCCTGTGGATCACGCAAAAGCATTTGTCGAAGCCGTAAAGGAGTATGGTAAATAATGAGAAAAGTTTATTACATATTATTCATTTTGTTAGGAATTATTCCAGCAACCTTTTTGCTAATTATGATTTTGATCTCTGGTATATTTGGCGCTGCTTTATCAGGAAAAATTAGTTATTTAATTCAAATGTTTTTAGGTATTAGTGGCTATTTAGGATTGATATCGCTTTTACGAGGACTGAAAAAAAAATATTACAAATTGAATTTGATTTTACTTGGATTGGGATTTTTAGGGTTTAATATGTTTCTCTTTTTTGATGAAGAAATGACTAATCTTTCGAGAAGAATTCTATCTGGTAAAGGAAGTTTAGAACAATTGTCACAATATGTATTTCCAAATATTGTAATTCTGACTTTTGTTGTCATTATTTCAATAAAAATGTATAATGAGAAAAATGAAAAATAAATTCTACACCTACATACAAACCCTACAAGATCAAATCTGTAAAGGATTAGAGGGTATTGATGGCGTTGCTAAATTCCGTGAAGATCTTTGGAACAGACCTGAAGGAGGCGGAGGAAGAACACGTGTGATTGAAAACGGGCATGTTTTTGAAAAAGGTGGCGTAAATATTTCAGCGGTTCACGGGAAATTACCTGATTCGATGCAAAAATTATTCAATGTAGGCGAAGCCGATTTTTTTGCCTGCGGATTGAGTTTGGTGATTCATCCTAAAAGCCCAATGGTGCCAACGGTGCATGCCAATTGGCGTTATTTTGAAATGTACGATACTTCGACAGAACTCAGTACAGGAGAACGGAAAGTAATTAATAGTTGGTTTGGTGGCGGACAAGATTTGACGCCCTATTATTTGTTTGAAGAAGATGCGATACATTTTCATCAAACGTGTAAAACAGCTTGTGATAAACATAATCCTGATTTTTATCCAAAATACAAAAAACAATGCGATGATTATTTTTGGAACGCACATAGAAATGAAGCGCGAGGAGTTGGAGGTTTATTTTTCGATTATCTAAAAGCGACCGAAGAACAATCAATGGAAGATTGGTACAATTTTGTTACTGAAGTTGGGAATTCATTCCTTGATGCTTATTTACCAATTGTAGCAAAAAGAAAAGACTTGCCTTATACAGCTGAGCAACGCACTTGGCAAGAAATTCGCCGTGGTCGTTATGTCGAATTTAATTTGGTTCACGACAAAGGCACGTTATTTGGCTTAAAAACCAACGGAAGAATTGAATCGATTTTGATGAGTTTGCCGCCTCACGTGCAATGGCATTATGACCATCATCCTGAGATAGGAAGCGAAGAAGAAAAATTAATAATCGTATTAGAAAAACCTATAAACTGGGTATAAAAAAGCTCCTTAAAAGGAGCTTTTTTTAGGTCTTATTTTAAAAATTTTACCAGGTCTAACGTTTGTATAATTATATTTTTGTCATTAAAGTTAGAATTAAGTTCCATTTCAAATGTCATTTTATTATCACTTATTTTATTTGAGGAATAGCATTTTATATTTTTAAACTGATTACTTAATTTCATCATTTTTTCTTGGTCTTTACCTAAATTCTGATTTACGAAATAGCTGTTCATAAATTGCGCTATATCAAAATTTCCAACAAAATAATTGTTTGAAAGTTCTTTTTTTACTTGTTTAGCAAATGCGGATTTTGAACCATTATTTAAATAATTTAGTCCGTTTGTCAGAACCAAAACGTCTTTGTCTTTAAAAATAACTACGTTCCCTAAATCTTCTGTTTTAGTAACAACATAATAATTATTCTCTTTAGTTAATACTCTTTTACGAACTCCTAAATTTAAAAGTTTTTCACTCATTGTTGGATGAGAGGAGGTCATAATAAACGTAAAAACAGGTCTGGTTTTTGTGATTTTTCGTTCCTCTGCTTTTTCTTCATAATCATCACTGTAAGCAGGCACTGTATAGGTTGATTCATATTGTTCTACCGCATGAAGAAACATTGAAAAGTCACCATCAAAAAGTGTTGCGGATGCTTTTTCATCAATAAGTGTGCTAAATAAATCGGTTATAATTTCTCTATCTTCACTTTCAAAAGGCATAGTGGCTAAAAATTGATCCATAATTTGGGGATAATTTTTCAACACTTCTTCTGTATTTGAATGATAAGTCATATATCCTAACGGTTCATTTTTAGGAAAATAATTAAAGACATTTTTATTTGGTTTTTTAGCAATTATTTTTTGCATAATAGTTGCTAAAGACGGCGCGTATTCTATTGTTTGCACCATTTTTGCTTTATCATTTTCAAAATAGAAATCGGCATTCATTCCCTTGATACTAGCTGTTTTTTCAGCCGATGCTAAATTTGGTTTATAACCTTTAAACAAATAGGGTATTGATGCAAATTTCTCATAGATAGCTTGATAATTTAGCCACATTGAAATAGCCGAATCTGTATTAACTTGACTAGAAACAGGCATAACAAATCCGTTTTTAAATAAGGCATCTAACTGAATCTCTTGCTTAGCTATTTTTTTATTTCTTTCTTCCTGTTGCGCTTTTTTCATTGACTCTAAATAGGCTATGTATTCTTCATCATCTTCCTCTTCTTGTTCAGTATCTTCTACCGGTACAGCAACTTGTTCGTCTACTTCTTCGCTTGTTTTTTCTTCACTAATTATTGGCGCATCTGTCGTTGTCTCCTGTACATCATCCGACACATATTCGTCAGGTGCTTCTTCTACTAACACGGCGGTTGTGTCTGCATATTCTGCTTGAGAGTCTAAAGCATATTGGGTAGTTGTGATTCCTGTTAATTCATAGATAACTAGATGTTCATTATTCCATCCTATTGTAAAAGAACTGTTTTTGGGTGTATAATAACAATATTTTGATGCATTTATTGAGTTTGCACAAGTTATTTGGGTTTTAAGTGTATCATATGCATTATTATTTTCTTCAGCAACTCTATCAAAAAAGTAAGCGCTTAGGTCTTTATTGTCTTTAATAGGGAAAGAAATTTGATAATACGGAATACTATCTGTAATATTTCCATGCATAACAACTGCTTTTGATTGATCCATAAAAGACATCAAATCTTTTAATTTATAATTCAATTCTTGTTTGTTGAACGTTTTGAATGTATCGTGATTAAACATACTATCTAAACTTACTTTGTCGGCAAATTTTGACATATTAAATTGAATGAAATAATCGTGTTTCGATAGGTTGCTTTGACCAATTAAGAAAACGGGTAAAAGAACTAAAAAATAAAAGGCTTTTTTCATGTTTTTAAGGTGTGAGTGTAATGGAATTATTCATAAGAGCAGTGTTTTTTAATACGCTCCAAATATTTTGTTTTAAAACAACTGTTTTTTTTGTTTTAGAAATTTTACTACCCGTATTTTGTACCGAAGCTATGTCTTTATCAAATGTGTAAATAGCTGTGATATTTGCTTTTAATAAATCTTCTTTTTTATCTTCGTCTTTAATGAGATTGGCAGGAAAAGCATAAGCGGCTATTCGTTCAAATTTTTCATTATCCGCTTTAAAATGAACATGTTTACTTTTTTTGTCTAAACTGTTGAGCACCTTGTTAAGTGTTTCTATAGAATTATACGAAAAATTCATTTTAAATATATAATTTTTAAAATCATAACTCGACGAAATTTTAGAAACGCCTTTAATTTTTGAAGCCTTATTTCTAAAATTAGCTAATTTAGACTTTATTTCTTCTTCACTAGGAATACTAACTCCGTCAACTTCTCCTAGCGCAATAGCCGTTCTAACTTTAATCCAAGATGCTGAAAAGTCGATTACTAAACTATAATCGCCGCTATTGTCTTTTTTATGTTTTAGTACTTCTGTTATTTCAAAACAGCCCGTTAATAAAAAACATGCTAGTAATACAATTGCTTTTTTCATACTACAAAAATAGAATTATTTATTTATGATTTCAGTTCTTTTTAAAAATAATGAATTCATGAAAAAATTGTAACTTTACACCTAATTTTTTTGAACATAAAAGTATGTTTCCATTACACAGAGGTAGAAGATTACGAGTAAATGAATCAATAAGAAGTTTAGTTCGTGAAACGAGTTTAAGTCCAGCCGATTTTATGTTTCCCATGTTTATTGCAGAGGGAGAAAATATACTAGTCGAAATACCATCGATGCCAGGAATTTTTCGCCGTTCGATTGATTTAACGGTTAAAGAAGTCCAAGAATTATTCGATTTAGGGATTCGTGCTGTGAATATTTACGTCAAAGTAAGTGAAGATTTAAAAGACAATACTGGCAAAGAAGCTTGGAATCCAAACGGATTGATGCAAAGAGCTATCCGTGCCATCAAGGCGGCTTGTCCTGAAATGATTGTGATGCCTGATGTGGCTTTAGACCCCTATTCGATTTATGGTCATGACGGAATCATTGAAAACGGCGATGTAGCGAATGATGCTACCAACGATGCCTTAGTAAAGATGGCAGTTTCGCATGCCCAAGCAGGTGCCGACTTTGTAGCGCCAAGTGACATGATGGATGGTAGAGTGTTGCGCTTACGCCAAGGATTGGATGCAGCAGGTTTTCACAACGTGGGAATTATGAGTTATTCGGCGAAATATGCTTCGGCATTTTATGGTCCGTTTCGCGATGCTTTAGACAGTGCACCAAAAGAAGCCGATGTCGATGCTGAGCCTGTCGAAGTACCAAAAGACAAGAAAACCTACCAAATGGATTATGCCAATCGTATTGAAGCGGTAAAAGAAGCCTTATGGGATGTGGAAGAAGGAGCTGATATGGTCATGGTAAAACCTGGGATTGCCTATTTAGATATTGTTCGGGAAGTAAAAAATGCCGTAGATGTTCCCGTAACGGTTTTCCATGTTTCGGGAGAATATGCTATGATAAAAGCAGCAGCCGAAAGAGGTTGGCTTGACCACGACAAAATCATGATGGAGCAATTAATGTGCATCAAAAGAGCAGGTGCAAATTTGATTTCGACCTATTTTGCAAAAGAAGCAGCCATTTTATTAAACAAAAAATAGACTACTTATGAAAGTGTATTTGCAATTCCTTTTGATAGTATCATTTGTTTTAAATCTCATTAGTTGTGGTAAAAAAACAGAAACGGATGCCATGGGGAATCCTGTTGAACAAAAGGAAACTTCAGTAAATCAAACACCTGAAGAATTAGGTAAAGAATTATTTGAAGGAAAAGGAACTTGTGCTACTTGTCATCAAGCAAAAGCAAAAGTGATAGGGCCAAGCATTACAGCAATTTCAAAAATTTATAAAGATAAAAAGGCGAGTATTGCTTTATTTTTAAAAGGCGAAGGTGAACCTTTAGTGGACCCAAGCCAATATGAAATCATGAAAGCTAATTTTGCCATCACAAAATCCATGACAGATGAAGAATTAGACGCGCTTGAAACCTACATGCTCAGTGTGAAGTGATTTTTGAATTACGATTTGGGATTTACGATTTGGGATTTACGATTTGAAGATTTGAAAATGTGGTAATGAGATGATAATCAAATAAGCCAATAACTTTGTGAATCTTTGTGGAATTTTGTGCTCTTTGTGATATAGCTCTCTCGATTTACGAATTGGAAATTTAGTAAAATTTTGAACCCCAAACCTTATGATTTAATCTCTTTATACCAATCATTTAAATTGGGATAAATGGCTTTTGCTACTTCTTGAATAGGCAAATACAAAGCCGATTGCTGTATCGTTTCTTTAGAAAGAAAATAGTTGTTTACATTTATTTTTGCCATTAGATTAAGTAAAACACTGATAGTCAGCATCATTTTTAACACACTAAGCACCGCACCTCCTATTGTATTTAACCAACCCAATGCTGCAAAATGAGCAATTTTTGTGATACTTTTGACTAAAAAATGAATCGCGACTAAAACCAACACAAATGTGAGTGCAAATGCAACAATTTGAATAAAAACAGGATTCCATTTTACTAACTTTTCTAAAAATTCTCTTGTATAAAACGAAAATTTTAACGCAATAAACACACCTAAGAGTAACGAAAAAAGAGAGGCTAATTCTATAAAAAAACCATTTCTAAAACCCTTATAAGCCGCATACCCTAATGCACTTGCTAGTAAAATATCTATCCAACCCATTTTTATTTTTTTTGCAAAATAGCGAGAAATTGACAAATAAAAAATTGTTATACTATCTTTGTCAAAAATTATAAAATGTCAAGAGATACACAATTGAAAGAAAGATGGGAGCAATTGGTTCACTTATTATCTGCTAAATTTTCAGATGGTGATCCTTTAGATTTGGAGGGTATTATCTATTTAATAGGCGTTCAAGAGTTAGGAAAACCCAATCAAACGTTTAAAAAAGACGAAAAAGTAAATCTCATGCATATTGCCATTTGCAGACTTTTAGAACCGTATGGCTATTATGAATTTGACTATTTTGACAAAGAAGGTTGGCCACATTATAAAGTAAAAGCAGAATTGCCTCCATTAAAAGCAGGCGAGCAATCAATTTTGATGAAAGAAGCTGTTGTTTCTTATTTTATTGAAAAAGAGCTGATTAAATAAGCCTTCGTTTTTACTGCCGCGATGGAAACGGCATCCTATCCAAGTTGGCAACGAGTGGAATAAACAACTTGGATAGATAAAGTGAACAGCGCGACAATTTGTTTTATGAAAATCTATAGTTGTGCAGCTAAATAAAATAAAAAATATTCCTTAAAATTTACTAATTTTGCCCCAATTAGAATAGGCCATGATTAATACGATTAAAGAACATATTAAAGAAGTACAAGCTTTTCAAGCCACTACAAAAGAGCAACTTGAAGAATTTCGTATCAAATATTTAGGTGGAAAAGGTGTTGTAAAAGAAATCTTTGCTGCATTTAAAAGTGTACCCAATGAAGAAAAGAAAGCATTTGGACAGGCTATTAATGAGTTAAAAAATGCGTCAGAAGAAAAGGTTAAAACACTACAAGACGCTTTAGAATCTAAAGAAGACGTTAAAGGAATTTTTGGTGATTTAACACGTCCTGGGGCTCCGTTTGAAATAGGCTCTAGACACCCAATTTCTTTAGTGAAAAATCAAATTCTTGATGTGTTTTCCACTATTGGGTTTAATGTTTCTGAAGGACCTGAAATTGAAGACGATTGGCATAATTTTACAGCGTTAAACTTGCCAGAATACCATCCGGCAAGAGACATGCAGGATACCTTTTTTATACAAACCAATCCAGACACATTGTTACGCACACATACCTCATCAGTACAAGTGCGTTATATGGAAAATAACACACCGCCTATTCGTACAATTTCGCCAGGAAGGGTCTTCAGAAATGAAGCTATTTCGGCGCGTTCGCATTGTATTTTTCATCAAGTTGAAGGGTTATACATTGACAAAGATGTTTCTTTTGCTGATTTGAAACAAACGCTTTTATATTTTACCAAAGAGATGTTTGGAAAGTCAAAAATAAGGTTGCGTCCTTCCTATTTTCCCTTTACTGAGCCAAGTGCTGAAGTAGATATTTACTGGGGCTTGAAAACGGAAACAGATTATAGAATTACAAAAGGAACTGGTTGGCTTGAGATTATGGGTTGTGGTATGGTTGATCCTAATGTATTAAAAAATTGCGGTATTAACCCTGATGAATATTCTGGTTATGCCTTTGGTATGGGTATAGAGCGTATTGCGATGTTGTTGTACCAAATAGGTGATATTAGAATGTTTTATGAAAACGATGTGCGTTTCTTAGAACAATTTAAAAGTAGTTTATAATAAAAATCCCGCTTCAGCGGGATTTTTTATTTTTGAAAGTAGCACAGAATAAATTTATCCGAAGTTAAAAATCATGGTAAAGATAATGAGACTCCTCCTTATGTCGGAGTGACAAACTAGCTGAAAATAATGGTTTTATCTATTCTTTTTTTACTTAAAGTATTCCAACATCATTTGAATTTTAGCCGGTAGTTCTGCTACGCCTAAACTTGTCCACAAGATAAACAATGCAAGAAGTCCTTTTACCCAAAAGGGAATTGTATAATTTGTCTTTGCTTTTAGTTGAGTTGAAAAGAAAGGATAATAAAGCAACGCAAGCAGCAGGACAAAAAGACCATAAAAAGGGTCGTTACCAAAAAAGATATTGATAAGCGAAATAGCCGTGAATAAGATACCTAATAGCAAGCTTATACTATTTAATAGTGTGGTTTTCATTTTGGTTGTTTTTTTCAAAAGTAATAAGTAAATACATATACCAAATAGATTTAATGTTTATTTAACTCATACTTTTAAAAAAACCCGACACTTTCATGTCGGGTTTTTAACTCTTGTGAATAAAGTTACTTAATTACGCCTAATTGTTGTAAAAAGCTCATGTTGTCCATAAAATCTTGTTCTTCTACAATTTTGCCATCAACAATTTTAGCTATGGTACAGCCTTCAATATCTACCGTTTTTCCTGTTGGCTTAATACCAGCAAAGTCACCCGTATGTGTTCCTTTAAATTGCCAATGTTTTACTAATTTTTCGCCATCTGCAAACATCGTTTTAACGGTAAATGTTCTATTCGAAAAACCTGTAACAAAAGCTGAATAATAGGCTTTAGCATTTTTAATTCCTTTAATTTCAGGAACTGTATGCAATACAATTTTTTCTGAATAAGCAGTATCTAAAACTGCTACTTTTCCTTCATTAATAACTTGATCCCATACTTTCGTATAAAAATCTACATTTTTTTTAGATTGAGCGGCTTTTTTATCCGCTTCGGTTTTACATGCTGTTAGAAAAAGTACAGCAAACACTAGGATTACAATTTTTTTCATATTTTATTTTAATAAGTTGATTAACAAATATATATATTTTATTTTTAAATTAATTATTTAGACAAAAATATGTATATCTTTATGACACTATAATAAAACTTTATTTCATGAAAAAAATTTCTTTGTTGATAATATTTATAAGTCTATTTTTTACTTCCTGTATACCATTCCGAACCCTAAATTCTACAACGTATATTAAACCGAAAGAATCATTTTTATTAGGAAATAATACCCACGGAAAATTTTCAGTAAAAGTCACTAACACTTCTGTTACACCTATAACAATATGGAAATGCCCAATAGATGGTGGAAAGCATTCTCCACTAACACTCAACCCATCAACCACAATAAAAGTGAAAGTAGAAAAGAATACAGCGCTAAAAATTGAAAATGACTCGGAGGAGCAAATCTCAATTCAACTTAAAGTTAGCGGTGATATTGGACTGTCGATGGGGTATCAAAAATAATAAAACAAAAAAACCCGACACTTTCGTATCAGGTTTTGTTTTGCTCCCCCTCTTGGGCTCGAACCAAGGACCCTCTGATTAACAGTCAGATGCTCTAACCAACTGAGCTAAGGAGGAATCACCTCAAAGGTTTATGTTTTGCTAAAAAGTTGCTCCCCCTCTTGGGCTCGAACCAAGGACCCTCTGATTAACAGTCAGATGCTCTAACCAACTGAGCTAAGGAGGAAGGTATTTGTCTTTTTAGCGAGTGCAAATATAACTGAAAATTTATATTCGCAAAAATATTTCCATACTTTTTAAAAATTATTTTTTACTGATAATTTCAACAATCCATTGATAAATATCTTTTCCAAAAGTAAGCGCCATCAACGAAAGTAAAATAACCATTCCGGCTGTTTGCACATAGCCTGCAGCCTTATCGGATAATTTTTTACCTGTCACCATTTCAACTATAGTAAACAAGGCATGTCCCCCATCAAGACCAGGTATGGGTAATAAATTCATAAAAGCTAAACCTATCGAAAATAGCGCTGTAAAATTCCACACAAATTCCCAATCCCATGTGTCTGGCAATTGACGTGCTATACCAATAGGGCTTTTTACTTGTTTATACGCTTCTGTTTTAGGTTTTAGTATTAATTTAAACTGTTTTACATTGTATACAAGCATTTGCCAAGATTCTTTTACCGCTGCTGGTATGGCTTCAGCTAAAGATAATTTAGTAGTGATTTGGAAATCTAACTTGTCTTGTGTAGTAGGAATAAATCCAAGTTTACCTTCAGCATTAACTTTAACCTTAATGTCTTTTACTTGTTTATTACGTTCAATTGTTAGAGCTATGGAATCATTTTTGTGACTCGCTAAATCGGTTGCAAAAACGTCAAAAAATGAAAATTTTTGGCCATTTAGTGCCTTTATAACATCTCCTTTTTGAAGTTTCGCTTTTGCGGCTTCGCTATTTGGTGTAACCGAATCAATACTAATTGTTTGTAATCTGGGTTTTACGAAGTTTTTACCTTCTGAACCCAATATTAATCCTTTTTGTTCGTCTGTTAAATGTAAAACGACCTTTTGTCCGTTTCTGTCTAATACCACTTCATTACCTAAAAGTACGTCAATGATTAACCAATTAAATTTAGGTTGTGTTTTTCCGTCAACACTTACAATTTTGTCGCCATTTTTAAACCCTACTTTTTCACCCACTTCGCCAAAAGCTAATCCTTTTTCTTGGATTTTTTCGGTGGCAATGTATTTTTGTCCCACAGTGGCATACATAACGGTATAGATAAACCACGCTAAAATAATGTTTACAATTATTCCGCCTAACATTACAATAAGTCTTTGCCAAGCTGGTTTTGAACGAAATTCCCAAGGTTGTGCTTCTGATTTCATTTGCTCCGTATCCATGCTTTCATCAATCATTCCTGCAATTTTAACATAGCCTCCTAAGGGTAACCAACCAATACCCCATTCCGTGTCGCCTATTTTCTTTTTTACCAATGAAAAACCAACATCCATAAACAAATAGAATTTTTCTATTCTCATTTTAAATGCTTTTGCAGTTATATAGTGTCCAAATTCATGAAGTATAACTAATACGGAAAGAATAAATAATATCTGCGCTAATTGAATCATTTTGTGCTATTTTGGTTTAAAAGACAAAAGTAAGGTTTTCACCTTACTTTTTTAAACAAATTTGTATTCTACTTATTTTTTTATGAAACTTTTATGAAATACGCCTTCAGACGTTTGAATTTCTACCCAATGAAGCCCAACAGATAGAGCGCTTACATCTAAATCTTTTGAAAAATAATTTCCCTCTAACTGACCTAGCGCATTCACTATTTTCACTTCTATTACATCTATATTTGTAGGCAATTGAATATGCAATTCATAGGCTGTTGGAACAGGGTATAAAGAAACTGTATCATTTAATTCAAACGATTCATTTCCTAACGTTACTGTATTATTTTTTGAAATGATGTGTTTATTTGGATCAAATTGAACGCCAGTAACTTCAAAAGGAACGGACACAATAAATGATTCTCCATTTGTGGTATTATTTACAATCACATCATGTGTTTGTCCGCCACTTCCTAATAAACGAATAGGTAAAGGCATCTCAAAATAACTCACGCTACTATGTGACTGCGTTTGATTCACTGTGATTTTTGCTTGTCCTTGTGCCCAGTTTTGAGCCGTAATTGCATAGGTAGGATATCCTTGATTGTAAATCCAATCGTTGAAAAACTCAGTCAAACTGCTACCATACACAGCTTCTAAATGTGATTTTAAATTTGCCGTTACTGCGTATCCATAAGCTAAAGCCGGATCTGCTAAATAATTTTTTAACGCTTGGAAAAACATTGTATCTCCTAATTTCCATCGCAACATATGCGTAACCATGGAACCTTTATCATACGTAAGTCTAGAAGAAAATATTCTACCTACATTTGTTAAATCACTGTCTTGTAGGTATACATAACCCGAAGTTTGAGAAGTAATATTATTTATTTTTCCATTTTTCCAAGACACAAAAGAAGTTGCGCCATCAAGATTTTCAACAACCAAGCCCGACATATATTCTGTGATTCCTTCGTTTAGCCATATATCTTTCCATGTTCCGCAAGTAATTTTATCACCAAACCATTGATGCGCCATTTCATGAGCAATTAATCCTCTTCCAAAACTACCCATAAAGGAAACGGTAGTATGTTCCATTCCTCCTCCCCAGCCAAATTGCGCGTGACCATATTTTTCATTTCTGAAAGGATAGGGTTCTAATAAAGATTCATATAAATTAATGATGGTGGGAGTAGTACCTAATTGTGTTGCTGTTGTTGCTGATGCATACGTTTCTGGATATATATAATTTACTATAGGGAAATAAGGACTTGCCAATGTTCCTAAACCACCTTGTTGGTTATAAATTTGATAATTTGTCACTGCAATAGCTACTAAATAAGCCGGAATAGGATAATTATGTTTATAATAAGTTGTTTTTGAATTTCCTGTTGTGACTTCGCTTTGTTGGAAGCCATTTGCAACACTTACATAAGTTGAAGGCGCAGTAATATAAATGTCAATACTGTTTATTTTATCATTTAAATCTTGTTTACAAGGCCACCAATCTCTAGCGCCATATGGCTCTGACAATGTGTATAAAACTGGCGTTCCATTGTGTACATCCGTTGTAAATGCTGCTTCTCCTGTAGGAGGTACTCCTGAATAAGTAATGGTTACAGTAGCACTTGAACCAGCAGCTAATGTATTAGGGAGATTAATTACCAATTCATAATTAGCTTGTGTGAAAGTCAAATTTGTGTTGTTCATAGTTACACTACTCACAGTAAGTGCCGTTGCCATATCAAAAGTAACTGTACTGATAGTAGATAAGGCTGTAAATGTTGTTTTTACTGCTCCGCTAATGCTATAAACGGCCGGATCTACTGTAAATCGGAGTTCGTGATAGGTGATGTCGTAATTTTGCGTATTTGGGTTGACTTGAAAATTTAACAACGCCGACGCCGATTTCATTTCGGCCTCAGCAATAGATGAACTGCTTTCAATATTTTGACCAAAACCCAACGTAAAATTGCAAATAAATAGTAATACAGCTATTCTTCTCATAATTTGACCTAATTAAACAATGGGCTAAATTAACAAAAAAAAAGTGTAATCTAAATTTTGTAATCATTTCATCACTAATTTGGTAATTGTTTTTTAGAATATAGTAGACTTTTTTAGTACAATTTACTACATTTGCTATCCAAAATAATTCATTATGTTACAAGTACATTTTATTAGAGAAAACAAAGAAGAAGTTGTTAGCAGATTAGCCAAAAAGAATTTTGATGCTGTTACAATTGTCAATCTTGTGGTTGAATTAGACGAAAAAAGAAGAGCTACGCAAGTGGAATTAGACAATCTTTTAGCCGAATCTAATAAAATTTCCAAAGACATTGGTGAATTAATGAAAAATGGCGAAAAAGCAAAAGCCGAAATTTTAAAAGAAAAAACATCTCAAATCAAGGAAAAAACTAAAGAGCTAAATGATGTATTAAATGAAACATCTGGCTTACTTCAAGAAGAACTCTATAAACTTCCAAATTTGCCAGCTGACATTGTACCTGCTGGAAAAACGGCTGAAGATAATTTGAATGTTTTTCAAAAAGGAACAATTCCTGTGTTACACGAAGGTGCTTTACCGCATTGGGAGTTAGCAAAAAAATATGACATCATTGATTTTGAATTAGGTGTAAAAATTACAGGTGCAGGATTCCCAGTATATAAAGGCAAAGGTGCTAAATTACAACGTGCTTTGATTACCTATTTTTTAGACAAAAACACCGAAGCGGGTTACCAAGAATACCAAGTGCCTCACGTAGTAAACGAGGCGTCTGGATTTGGAACTGGGCAATTACCCGACAAAGAAGGACAAATGTATCATATTGGTGTAGACGACTTGTACTTGATTCCAACAGCTGAAGTTCCTGTTACCAATTTATTTAGAGATGATTTAGTGCAAGAAAGTGATTTACCAATTTTGTGTACGGGCTACACGCCTTGTTTTAGAAGAGAAGCAGGTTCATATGGCGCACACGTTAGAGGATTAAACAGATTACATCAATTTGACAAAGTAGAAATTGTACGCATTGAAAAACCTGAAAATTCGTATGCCGCCTTAGATGGTATGGTAGAACATGTGAAGGGTATCTTAGACGAATTACAATTGCCTTATAGAGTATTGCGTTTATGTGGTGGAGACATGAGTTTTGCTTCGGCATTAACTTACGATTTTGAAGTGTTTTCAACTGCTCAAGACAGATGGTTAGAAATTTCTTCAGTCTCTAACTTTGAGACATTTCAGGCTAATCGATTAAAATTAAGATATAAAGATACTAACGGTAAAAATCAATTAGCACATACTCTAAACGGAAGTTCTTTAGCTTTACCAAGAGTTTTAGCGGGTATTTTAGAAAATTATCAAACACCAGAAGGTATTGTAATTCCTGAAGTATTAAGAAAATACACGGGATTTGACATGATTAATTAATCGTAAAAAACATCCCAACCTTGCACTAAATTAACTAAAAATGGTTTAATTTAGTGCATTGTTTTTTTATGCATAGACTGTATTACATATTCGGATTGTTTTTTACCCTTTTTGTTTCGGCACAGAACGAACAATTAGCGCTTAATTATTTCGAAAAAGGCGAATATGACAAAGCCGCTGCATTATTTGAAGAAATTGCGATTAAACAACCTAGTAATTCTTTTTATATCCAAAAATTAGCTAGTTGTTACCAACAGCAACAAAATTATACTAAAGCGGAAGAATTACTTTTTTCAAAATACAAAAAATTCCCAGCACCTAGCTATTTAATTGAAATAGGGTACAATTACCAGTTGCAAAAAAATCAATCAAAAGCAACCAACTATTACGAAAAAGCACTTGCAACAATTCAAGAAAACGCAAATAACACCTATAGCGTGGCGCAAACTTTTGAACAAAAAAATTTATTGGAATGGGCTTATCGAACGTATGAATTAGGTCAAAAAACCAACTCAAATTTAAATTTTGACTACCAAATGGCTTTATTGCAGGGTCAAATGGGTAATTTAGACACCATGGTTAATAAACTCTTAGACTTTGCCTATTCTAATCCAAACAGCACTATTAATGTTCAAAATCAGCTTAACTTTTTTTTGCAAGAAGACACAGAAGGTACTTTTTTAGTGGCATTGAAAAAAGAATTATTGCTTCGCACACAAAAAAATCAAGCTGTTTATTGGAATC
Organism: Flavobacterium sp. 20NA77.7; assembly: GCF_031326205.1. Taxonomy (NCBI): domain Bacteria; kingdom Pseudomonadati; phylum Bacteroidota; class Flavobacteriia; order Flavobacteriales; family Flavobacteriaceae; genus Flavobacterium; species Flavobacterium nakdongense. Next base: position 2,198,046 of record NZ_CP133721.1, read on the forward strand.
AGTTTTTAAGTTGGCTTTACATTCAACAAAAAGAGTACAACAAAGCTTTTATACAAGAAAAGGCTATTTATAAACGAAATCCAGAATCTTTTGAAGACATTATTCAGTTAGCACAACTTTGTATTAATGACAATGATTTAGAAACAGCCAGTATTATTTTTTCGTTTATTATTGAAAACACTTCTGACGAAGAAACGCTTATTTTGGCGCAGTATTACATATTGAAAAATAAAATTAATGTTGCAAAGCCTGAGAATTATTCAGAACTAAAAACAGAAATAGATGTGCAAATTGCGCGTTATAAAAATTCGCCTTTTGCTTTAGATTTACAACTCTTAGCGGCTCATTTTTACGCGTTTCATTTAAATCAAGTGGCTATTTCCAAAGAAATTTTAAACACTTTGCTTCAAACACCAATAAACACAAGGCAAAAAGCAAAAGTTAAAATGGAAACAGCAGATGTTTATGTTTATGATGAAAAATTTAATCAGGCCATTATTTATTATGCCCAAATAGAAAATGATTTACCAAATGATGAACTAGCTCACGAAGCTACTATGAAAATGGCTAAAACAAGCTTTTATAAAAAAGATTTTGATTGGGCAATGAAACAAGCCAAAGAATTAAAACAAGCGTCTACCTTACTTATTGCAAATGATGCAGTAGAATTATTTTTGCTAATTAGCGATCATTCTGCAGAAGATTCTTTGCGGGTTGCGCTTCAAGATTTTTCACATGCCGATTTTTTAGAATATCAAAATAAACCTAAAGAAGCATTAGTTGCTTTTTTACAGGTTTTAAAAAAACATAAAGGAACAAGCATTGAACCCGCAACGAGTTATAAAATAGCTCGTAATTATGAAAAAATAGCAGAATATGAACAAGCCTTGAGCTATTACAAGCAAGTATTAGAACTCCATAAAGATTGTATTTACATAGATGAAGCCTTATTTTTTAGTGCTGAAATTTTTAGAAAATATAAAAGTGACAATAAAAAAGCAAAAGACTATTATGAAAAAATTGTATTGGAGCACCCTGATAGTATTTATTTCACAGAAGCTCGTGTGCAATACCGACTTTTGAGAGGAGATAAACCCGAAGGGAGTTAAAATGTTTTTATATTTGTAAAAAAAATAACTAATGAAATTTAACACCAAAGTAATTCACGGTAATCAACACCACGATCCTAGTACAGGTGCAGTAATGCCTCCCGTGTATCAAACTTCTACCTTTGTACAAAAAAGCCCTGGTCAGCCCATTGGCGATTATGAATATAGTCGTGCTGCTAATCCAACTCGTACAGCATTAGAAGACGCATTAGCGAGCATTGAAAACGGCACAAGAGGGTTAGCTTTTTCTTCTGGATTAGCAGCTACAGATAGTGTATTGAAATTATTAAAACCAGGTGATGAAGTCATTGCGATGGACGATTTATATGGTGGTACTTATCGTATGTTTGCGCGTATCTATCAAGAATTTGGTATAAAATTCCATTTTGTGGATATGAACGATTTAGCCAAATTTGAATCCTTGATAAACGTAAACACCAAACTTGTTTGGGTAGAAACCCCTACTAACCCGTTAATGAAATTAGCTGATATTGCTGAAATAGCAAAAATTACAAAAAAACACCACTTGTTATTTGCCGTTGACAATACATTTGCAACACCTTATTTACAAAAACCATTAGATTTAGGGGCAGACATTGTGATGCATTCAGCAACTAAATATTTAGGTGGTCACAGTGATGTTATTGCAGGTGCTTTAATTGTAAAAGACGCTGACTTAGGTGAAAAATTACATTTTGCACAATTTGCCACTGGAGGTACTTTAGGACCAATGGATAGTTATCTGGTTTTAAGAGGAATTAAAACCTTACATTTACGCGTTCAAAGACATTGTGAAAATGGTGCTAAAGTAGCCGCTTATTTAGCACAACACCCTAAAGTAGCTCGTGTATTTTACCCAGGCTTAGAAAATCATCCCTACCATGAAATTGCTAAAAAGCAAATGATTGGTGGTTTTGGCGGAATGGTATCTTTCACTTTTACATCGCACGCTAAAGCCGATGCTATTTCTTTTTTAGAAAAATTAAAGGTGTTCACCTTAGCTGAATCATTAGGTGGAGTAGAATCATTGGCCAATCATCCTGCATTAATGACACACGCTTCTATACCTGAAGACAAACGCAAAGAAATTGGAATCACCGATGATTTAGTGCGTTTAAGTGTGGGTGTTGAAGATATCGATGATTTACTAGCTGATTTAGAACAGGCTTTTAAATAAAAACAAAAATCCCGATGCAAGCATCGGGATTTTTTATGTTGAAAAATAACCGTTTGATTATTTTTTCTTTTTTGCTCCTTTTTCTGCTTTTGCAGCTTCTTGAGCAGCTTTCATTGCCGCACGAGAAATTCTTACTTGACAAACCACAGTATTGTCTGGGTGAAGGATTTTGAAGTTTTTTGCTTCTAATTTAGTAACATATAATTTGTTACCCATTTCTAATTCAGAAATGTTTGCTTCAACAAAATCAGGTAAGTTTGCTGGTAACGCTCTTACTTTTAATTTACGTTGGTTTAAACGTAAAACACCTCCTAAAAGTACACCTGGTGAAGTTCCTGTGATTTTAACAGGCACCTCCATAGTGATTTCTTTAGCCGCGTCTAATTGGTAGAAATCTACGTGTAAAATTTTGTCTGAAACTGGGTGAAATTGAATGTCTTGTAAAATACCTTCCATTTTTTTACCCCCTTCTAATTCAATTACTACAGTGTGCGCTTCTGGAGTATAAACTAATTTTGAAAATGCTTTTTCATCAGCACTAAAATGAACTGGGTTTTGTCCTCCGTATAATACGCAAGGAACCATTCCAGCATTACGTAAGGCTTTTGTCGAAACTTTACCTACGCTTTCTCTTTCTGATCCTTTGATCGTAATTGATTTCATAAGAAATAAATTAAAAATTAAAAATTACATTAAAAACTTTCCACTAATGGAATTATTGTTTTGAACCATGTGCATTACTTCTGCAAATAATGGTGCACAGCTCACTACTTTTATTTTTGTTGATTCTTTCTTTAATGGAATAGAATCTGTTACTATCAATTCTTCTAACTTTGAGTTTTCAATTTTCTCATATGCTGTACCCGATAAAATCGCGTGCGTACAAATAGCCCTTACACTCAATGCTCCTTTTTCAATCATAACATCAGCTGCTTTAGCTAATGTGCCTCCTGTGTCAATCATGTCATCAACAAGTATTACATGTCTTCCTCTTACCTCACCTATCAACTCCATTGTGTCAATTACATTAGCTTGTTTGCGTTGTTTGTAACAAATTACCACATCAGATTGTAGAAATTTAGAATACGCATACGCTCTTTTTGAACCGCCCATGTCTGGCGATGCAATGGTTAAATTCTCTAATGCCAAACTTTTTACATACGGCAAAAAGATGGTTGAGGCAAACAAATGATCTACTGGCTTTTCAAAAAACCCTTGAATTTGATCGGCATGTAAATCCATAGTCATTATTCTTGTTGCCCCTGCAGCTTCTAGCAATTTAGCCACTAACTTTGCACCTATTGGCACTCTTGGCTTGTCTTTTCTATCTTGTCTTGCCCAGCCAAAATAAGGAATTACGGCAGTAATGTGGCGTGCAGAAGCACGTTTTGCTGCATCAATCATTAGTAATAATTCCATCAAGTTATCTGAACTTGGAAAAGTGGAACAAACTAAAAATACGCGTAGACCTCTAATCGACTCTTCAAAAGAAGGCTGAAACTCTCCGTCACTATATTTTGAGAACGTTACTTTACCTAGCGGAACACCATATTCTTTGGCAATTTTTTCCGCTAAGTACACACTTTGAGAACATGCAAATATTTTTGCTTCTGGCTCGTTGTATGACATTTTATTCTGTTGTTTTTGTCCGCTACACTTATACACTTCAATTTTTACTTTAGTAAAATCTAATGCATTAAGCGCCTCGGGTGTAGTTAGTTAGTTGTTGTGTTGTGCAATTCGGGTGCAAAGTTAGCAATTATATTGAACTCTGAAAGTTATTTTTTAAGTATTTTTAGGATAAAATTCGAAAGTTTATTTATATTTGCACTCCTTAAATGCCTTGGTGGCGGAATTGGTAGACGCGCACGACTCAAACTCGTGTTCTTCGGAGTGTGGGTTCGATTCCCACCCAAGGTACTGCATGGGACTTATCAAATTTTTCTTGGTAAGTCCCTTTCTTTTTTGATTTGTAATTTATTGAAAAAGAGTTAGTTAAATAAAATAATGCTCCTGTTTTTGAAGTTAGATATTCTCTGTTTTTTACCGAATAACGTAACCCTTCTGGAAACAGCAATTTTTGAAACACTCTTTTTTGATTATATTCTAAACTTTCATAGAATTTACTGGGGTTGACAGCGATTTTTGTAAAATATTTTATAGCTTTATCGTGGTTAGATTTTTTTGTTGGTAAATTTTCAATTTCTACTAATTTTTGATTGTATTGCTCTTTTAATTTTTGATTTTGTCTTTCAAAAATATCTTTTGATATTTCGTTTATTGCAAATCGATATTCCATTAAATCCATTTTATCTCTCAAATCATTTATCTCTGAAGTCAATATTCTTTTCTTATCTATTGAGTGGTCTTTTTCGTGTTCCAATATCGATTTTAACTGTTCAACGAATAATTCTTTCAGTGTATTGTCTAATTTTAGATTGTCAATTATTTTTAAAAATGCTGGATTAACACCGTCGTGAATGGAGCTTGACTTTGTTTCTGCATTTGCTGTTTTGTTACAACAATTGCATTTATAATAAAATAAATTTTTCTTCTTATTTTTATAGGCGGTCATTGTATTATCACAATCACCGCATATTAAATATTTTGGAACTAGTGGCGTTTCTATTTTTCCACTTAACTTTTGAATTCCAATTTTTGTTGTGCCATTAATAATATTTTGTAGCTTTTGAAATTCAGCTTTTGAAATCAATGGTTCCCAATCTCCTTTGATATAGGTGTCGTCTAACAGGGAATTGCATACCCGCCCTGCATAAAATTCATTTCTCCACATGTTGGCTAATGATTGATACGGCATTCTTATTCCTTTTGATGCTAACCAATCAATAATTTGTTTATCAGTGTAGGATTCATATATTTTTCTTCTAAAAGCTTCTTTATAGATAAGTCCTTCCTTATTTACCTTAATTTCTTGTTTAGCTTGAACAAATTCTGGCTTTTTTACTCTTGGGCCATAATGGTCATATCCTTTGGGTGTTCTACCAAATAATTTACCATTGTTTAATGCATTTATCAATCCAGGAATAATAGTATCTTGTCGGTTGAAATTTTCTTTTTGTGCATAGAGTAGTTGTGTAGAAAATTCGTTTTCTGCACGTTCATTAAAAGTATTATGACCTGAACTAACCGAGTATAAGTAAACATTAAACTCCTTTCTTAAACTGACAAATAATTGAATGTGTTCTGCTCCTGCTCTTCCAAATCGACTGGGAGACCAAATTAATATTATCTTGGGTCTTTTTGAAAAATGCGTTTTTTTCAATTTGTTTATGAGTTCCTTAAGCGTACTTTGGGTATTGATTTTTTTTGAACTTTCATATTCTGCATCAAATTCTTCTGCAATATGAAGCGCATTTTCTTTAGCAAAGTTTTTTATTCTTTTGACTTGAGTTTCTATACTCCCGTTATTCATGAATTGTTCTTTAGTTGAAACTCTGGTATAAGACCATACAGTAGCTCCAAAAAAATCTTTTAATTGAAGGTTTTTAGTTTTCATCTTTTGTTTTCTCTAGTATTAATTTTGTAAATTCATAAAGTTGTATAGAAAGTTCATACAGTGTTTCTTCGTCAACATTTTTTATATACTTTTTTAAAATTTCGGGTGTAAGCAATTGTTCATTGCATCCATCTTGAGTGTATTCTTGGCCCATATCTTGTTAAGGATAAAACGGGCTGAATTTTCAGGAACCGAATAAGTTCTACATTATTCATATATTATGCTTTTATTGTTACTTTATAATTTCCTTGACTTCTTTTTTCTATGGTTAATCTTGAACCTGCAGGGAGATTATTTGTCAAGAAAAATTTTGCCAACTCCTCTGTTTTTTTGTGTTCTTCCGTTATTTTAATAATTTTTGGCAAACCGTTTTGTTGTAATTCAATCTCTAACAGCTTTGGTTTATCAAAAAACAACACCCTTCGAATTTGATTTTCTACTGTAGATAAGTACTCTAAATCTGAATTACTTCTTTCGATTTCAATTCCCAATAATTTGGTAAGTAGTGGTAAAAAAGGAATTACTATTAATGTTTCGCCATAGTACAGGTTATTCAAATCTGTTATTACTCCAATAGTATTGTAATTGAAGGTATGATCACCAGTTCTTGGGCAGTAAACGAATGAAACAATGCTTTTATTTGAAGTAAAACAAGCTTTAAAAGCATCTGTAAATGGATTGAGCTCTCTTCTAAAAATTGTGTCCATAATGTATTCAAAATGCAAATAGTTTTCTAACGCATCCCTAACTTCTTGACTCAATTTTTTTTCTTTTAATTCTCTTTTAAAAACAGCATCAGCATATTTTTCTTCAAATGGTTTTATCCAAATATCTTCCGATAAGCTTTTTAGCTTTGTTGTGTCGATACCAATGCTTGACAATTCATTAATTATTAAAATCCAAAGAGCCTCCTGCATATCCATAAACCCTTTTTTTTCTTTTTTAAAAAAGGGTAAAATATTTCTACTTTTCCAATAGTTAACTTGTCTAGAAGTAATTCCCAGATGCTTCTCTGGCAGTAAGTATTTTTCAGAAATTAACGCACCGAATTTTATTAGCTCCCTTTCTTTTTTTGTCATAATTTAGAAAATTTATGTTTAAAAATATTTACCATTTGGTAAATATATAAATAATTTTTTATATTTGAAAAAAAATTAAAAATATGGTTAGAACAAAAAAACAACATAATAGGATTTCAAACCGAACTTATCCATCAAAATTATGTAAAAAAGAGGGGTGTATGATGGAATTTATACCAACAGATAGTCGACAGGTATATTGCTGTTCGCAACACCGAATAGATAGCAATAATGACAAGCGAAAAGTAATCGATAAATTTGAAAGTGAATTTACAAAAAAAGCTAAAAAAAACAGATTTGTTTTAATAAAAATTTCTGAATCTGATTATTATAAAAAGCGAGGCTATGTCGAAAAAGGACTTCTAGTATATGAAGGCTACGAATTGCCTGTTTACCACAGTAAGGAGCTAGAACATGGAACAAATCGTGAAATACTAGTATGTTATGAATATGGCTTGATTTTAATAGATGCCAGTAAAGAAATATATAAAATCGACATTATAGAAAAATAATATTATGATAAAGATACAAAACAGAGTTCCCACAACTGCAGAATTATTTCCCATTGCATACCAACAAGATTTAATGAAAAAACAAGCAGAACATTTTATAGATAATATTATTACAAATGGAAACGTAGTAAGTGGTTACGAAAATATGCCATTGGAATTTCCAAAAACAATGGAAAATTCGTCGCTTATAATAAACACTAAACCACCAAAAATTTACATTGTTAGTTATTTAAAAAAACAATTGGAAACCATTATTGTTAGTAGGTATTGGTGTTGGAGTTTTGGTAACAATTTATCATCATACAAAACAACGTAAAGAGAATAAAAAGCGCTTAACCAAAACCCCTAAATCAACTAATTTGTAATTAACAAAAAATGTAAATTACTGTATTTCAATAGGTTTCAATATATTTTAATGTAAATCATTACAAATCAATATGTAACTATTTGCATTTCTTTCCAATATAAAATTAACTTTTTGTGTGCCCTTTTTTTATATCCATTATTCTATTATGATTTATGGAGTTACCAATTCTGCTAATTTAGAAGCAATTTCTTCGATGGTATCATAAATTGTACTTATCCCACTTCTCGAACCAAGTAAGGGACCAACTTCTCTTAACGCTTCAAAAGTTGTGTTGTGAACAATAGGAACTAACAAATCATGAGCTAAAAGAGCAGAAAGTTCTTTATCGGTTATTCCTTCATTTTGTAAACGGTTAATAAATTTTGGAGTCTACTAGGCGATGAAGTACGACAAATATTTAATAAAAAATCTATTTTAAAAAATTTGAATTTATTTGTTTAATTTTAACTTCTAAAATTTGAATAGATTTGTTTATTTTATTGCTTAAAAACAAGAAAACAAGTGCAACAATAACGCCTGAAGCAACAAAAAAAATTAACCAAAAATTTGAAAATTCAGAATTACTTTTGTTTTCCAAATTAGTATAATTTTCTGCCAATAAATTTTCAATGGAAGCACGTTCATTTTCTTTTAACTTTGTTTGTGTTTGTATTAATTTTAATTGATACGATTGATATTTTTCAGTATTGTTAAGCGCTAGATAATTTTCTGACAATCCCTTATATATTTCTTCGTTTAAGACTAAATCATTTACTTTGTTTGCAATCCTATATGCATGATTTAATTCGGTAATTGCAGCTTCATATTTTCCATATAATTTGTATATTTGTGCAATTCCTTTTAATGCAAAAGCTTCTAAGCTCTTTGCATTTACTTTTTTGGCAAAATATAATGCTTCTTTAAAACTTTGCTCTGCAAGTTTGTTTTGTCCATTTAAAATATAACAGTTTCCTTTATTGTATTTTGCGATACTAATTCTTGATGCATTTTCAAGCGCTTTGTTATTTAGACTTAATTCTTTAATTCCTTTGTCAAAAAAACTAATCGCTATGTCACAATTTAATTTTTCTTTATAAATAAAACCTCTTACAATATAATTTACACCTAAAAAACTATTAACGGAATCTGGAATGGGGTATTCTAAACACATTTTTTCAGCACGATCTAAATAAGTTATAGCGCTTTCATAAATATTGAGTTGATGATATTGGATGCCAGCTTTTGTGTCTATAGAAATTTTTAATAATTTGTTTTCTGATTTTGGCAATAATTCTAAAGCTTTAATTAAAAATTTAAGAGATTTTTGATAATTTCGTTTTGATGAATATCCATCAGAAATTAATTTATAAGCTCTGATTTTTAAATCGGTATTGTTTCCAGACAATTGAATAATCTTTAATCCAGTAGCTATAACTTTGTCTGGATTTTCATACATTTCCATGTTGGAATTTTTTATTAATTGTTCTATTTTTTTTTGATTTTGAGCAACGATAGTAAAACAATTATAGAGAAATAATAAAACGATTAAAAGGTGTGTTTTTTTATTCATTTTCAGGAGATGTTATGAAGGTATCATTTGTTTCGTTTTTAAGCAATTCAATAAACTTTATAGGAGAAATTCCAATAGTTGATTTAAAAACAGTAGCAAAGCTACTATGAGAAGAAAAACCAGATATTTCAGCCAAATAGCTTATTTTATAATTACAAAAATTAGGTTCTTTTTTTAACTTATCTACAATAAAATTAATTCGCAAATTATTGATATAAGTATTAAAATTTATATTGTAGTGTTTGTTTATAATCTCTGATAGATATTTAGTGTTGGTTTCAAATTGACCCGCTAATACGGCAAGCGAAATATCTTTATTTGTAAATTTTTTTGTTGTTTCAAATTTTTTGAGTTTGTTTAAAATAAGTTGTTCGGTTTCAGCACGAATTGCATTTTTTTTATTTATAGTATCAAATTCTTCAGGAATACTTAATATTGAATGATTTGAAAAGTCTAAGTATCTAAAAATTTCTTCAAGACGTTTTTTATATAAAAATTTCTTGTATGTAAATAAACCAAAAATAAAAAAAGACAGTATAAAAATGCCTATACTAAAGTAAAGTTTAAAATTATACTCTTTTTTCTTTAAACTATAGTCATTAATGTATTCGGAATTAATCAAATTGTATACTGTATTTATAGCTTCTTTTTCTTCTTTTTCAATTTCGTTTTGTATGGTTAGAAGTTTTGTGTTTAGTAACTTATAATCTTGTCTTTTATTTAGAGCTAAATAACTCAATGCTAAAGTTTCGGTGTTGTTTTCTAATAGATAATTATTATCTATTAGAGTTATCAATTTTTTTATTTTTAGTGCATTTTCAATAGCATTAAAATAATCTCTTTGATAAAAATAATGCTTAGCAATCAAATTCCACACCTGTATCTCAAAATAAGCATCTTTTTGATTTATTAATTTTTTTAGTTCATCAATAATGTAGGCATTTGATTCAAATTTTCCAAGATATATATTTATCTCGGACCTTATAAGTAGAAGCCGTTTTTTACTTTCAATATTTTTTTCTAATAAATATTGAATATGTTTTTTTTCTATTATTTTATGTGCTTTTTTGTACTCTTTTTTATGCAATAACAGTTCTAATTCTTGAAATAAAATTTCTGCTTTAATTTCATTAAAGTTATTAATGTTTTTTATTTTTTTTATGTCAATAAGTGCTTTATTTAAATAATTAAAACTCTGTTTGTGTAAATAAATGGATTTTAATAGTGCAGCTTTTTCAATGTTTATTTTCACATTTTGATACACTGATTTTTTATCAACGTAAGCATTTGCAGCAAATAAATAATTAGAAGCATTAGTATAATCGCCTAATAAACTATAGATTTTGTAAACTAATAAATTAAGTTTTATTTTTTCATTATTTGTATTTGCCTCTTTTAGTAGTAGCAATGCTATTTTTAAAGATTCATGTGGCTGAGATATATATTCATTTTGCGCTTTGGAAATTAATAATTGTTGTTTTAGAGTAGTCTGACCACATAATTTATTTTGAGGGAATAAAATTAAACAGACAATAACAAATGCTAACAATTTGTATCTCATAGCCAATAGAAAATTAGACAATATCAGATTTATTTAAATACAAATGTAGCTATTTTAATAAAAATAATATATTTTTAAACTATCGTTTTAAAGAAAAGTGAGCTTTAAATTGTTTTTGTATTTCATTTTCTTTGTATTCTACCGTGAACCAATAATCCGTTGATGGTAAAATTTCCCCATTATATGTTCCATCCCATCCCATTCCGTCTGTAAATAATTGTTTGATCAGCTTACCATATCTGTCAAAGATAAACACTTTAGCATCTGACTGGTTCATGCCAATAATATTCCAGGTATCATTATATCCATCTCCATTTGGAGTAAAATACTTTGGATAATCAATAACTAACAATTCTTGGGTTAGATCTGTACATCCTTCAACATCTACAACAGTTATTGTATGTAAGCCACTACTTACAGCTGTAAAAACATTAGATTGTTGTAATGCCCCCTGATCTAACTGATACATAAAGATTCCATTACCACCTGTAACAGTTACAGTAATAGTTGTATTTTCACTAAAATAATCGCTTTGTGTAGTTGAAAAACTTGTAGCTGGATTAGTAGCTGTAATTGTTGCACTTACGCTTGGAGAAACGCAGTTTGTGGTACTATTTGTAGCCACAACGTTATAAACTCCAACTTGGTCTGCAACATATGTTGCATGGTTTGAATTGGCTATTGGATTGCCTTCAAAAAACCAAAGAAAATTATAATTTGTATTATCTAAACCTGAATCTAGTAGGTAAGTTTGGAATGTATTTCCTGCTGCATCAACACATATTGTTCCATCTTCTAATGTAACTTTAGGTAATGGATTTACATATACTCTTATTGTAATAGGTGTTCCAGAACAATTATTTAAAACAGGAGTTATAGTATAGTCTACATAGCCTCGTATGTCAGTAATTGTTGTTAAAGTTTGTTGAATAGATAATGATGATCCTGTAGAAGTTCCAGCAATAGCGCCTGATACACCAAAAGGAAAAATATCCCAATTAAATATAGTAGAGGAATTATATGCTGAAACACTAATAAATGTAGATTCGCCACTACACAAATCAGGATGTGTAGCGTTGCCAAATAACTCAGGTACTGGATTAATCGTTACAGTTATTCTTTGTGGTACACCTGTACACCCATTCACACTAGGCGTTACTTCGTATATGACAATACCTTGTGATAATCCAGTAGTTGTTAATGTTTGATTAATTGCGTTGCCAGTTCCATTTAATGCACCACTAACCCCAACATTACTGATAACAGACCACGTGTAAACCGTGTTATTGATTGATCCTGAAAACGAAATATTAGTTGTGGATCCAGAACAAATTGTTTGAGAACTAGGACTAATCACAACATTTGGAATAGGTTTGACCGTAACAACAACAGTAACAGGTGTTCCAACACATCCATTTGCTTCCGCAACAATTACATAAGTCACATGACCATTTGATATTTGACTTGGATTTAAAATCAATGTTTGATTGATATTTGTAGCACCAAAACCTGTAATAGAATCAGATTGTCCAGTAACTGAAGTTGCAGTAGCTGTCCATGAAAAGGTAGTTCCTGGAACATTACTGCTTAAAGAAATATTTGTTGTGCCTCCAGAACAAAAACTTTCAGATGTAATACTAGTTATAACAGTAGGTAATGGATGAATAATTATGGTCATTTGAGTGTTTAATGCGCATTGTCCTGGATTTGGAGTAAATTCATAGGTTGCATTGTTTGTCGTACTTGAAATTAATTGCCAAACCCCCACAATGCCATTAGTTGAAATTGTAGGAATATTAATTGTTGAACCTTGACAAACAGGAGCAACTTGTGCAAATAAAGGTAATATCCCATCTGTTACCTCTATAGTTCCTGTAGCAGCTATAGAACCACAACCACCTATAATAGGAATATTATAAGTATATATTCCTGTTGTGTTTGCTGTACCATTAATAGAAATAACATTTGCAGACCATGTGGCATAAATACCTGGTGGCAGGCCTAATGCTGTTCCAATTCCAGACGCTCCAATTGTATTATGTGTGATAGTTGGTAAAGTAGAATTGACACAAATAATTGGCATGCTTGATGCTTGTGAAACTATGTTTTCTGGATTTACTATAATAGTACCTATTGCATTAATATTACCACATCCTCCTGTCAAAGGAATTGAGTAGGAAAATATTCCTGTTGTGGTAGGTATACCACTAATTGAAATAGTATTTGCTGCCCAAATAGCCGTAATCCCAGGTGGTAAACCTAAAGCAATCCCGATACCTGTAGCTCCAGTTGTGTTATGTGTAATAACTGTTAACGGATTATTTATACATACTGTTGATGACGACGATGGAGCTGAAACAGAATTTACTTCATTTACTACAATTATTCCTGAAGCCGTAACTGCTCCACAACCACCTGTTAGTTCAATATTATAGTTATAGACGCCAGAAACTGTTGGTGTTCCAGTAATAGTTATAGTATTGGCTGACCAAGTGGCGGTTATTCCAGAAGGTAAGTTTGTTATAGTTCCAATGCCAGTAGCACCAGTTGTAGTATGCGTAATAGTTGATAATGGACTATTGATGCAAAGTGTTGGAGTTGCTGATGCATTTGTAACTGTATTTACTGGAATTACGGTTATTGTACCTGTTGCATTAATACTTCCACAATTTCCTAATATGGGAATTGAATAATTAAAAATTCCAATTTCTGTAGGAGTGCCACTAATTGTAATATTATTTCCAATCCAAGATGCGATTACTCCAGAGGGTAAGTTTATTGGTGCTCCAATTCCTGTAGCACCTGTAGTGCTATGAGTAATAGAAGGGAGTACTGTATTAATACAAAGAGTAGGGGAAGCAGAAGCAAAAGAGACACTGTTATTTGGCTCTACTATTATTGTTCCAGTTGCATTTATATTTCCGCAACCTCCTGTAAGTGGAATTGTATAATTAAACGTTCCAGATGTTGTAGGTGTGCCACTAATGATTACAGTATTTGTTGACCAGTTTGCGGTCACTCCTGTTGGTAAATTTATTGGTACACCAATACCTGTTGCTCCAGTAGTTGTGTGAATAATAGGCACTAATGCGTTGTTTATACATAAGGATGGTGTTGCAGAAGGTGCAGATGCATTATTATTGGGTGCTATAGAAATAGTTACAATATTGTTTAAATTTCGCGAACAAAGCGTTACATTTGATGTGTCTACAATTTTTACTTTTGTTAGGGTAAAAGTAGATGTAATAGTTAGAGGATTTGTAATAGTTGCTGCACCAGAATTATCAAGTGTTACAGTTTGAATTGTGCCATTGTTGATATTGTACTCAACAATAGAATTAGGTGTTCCAGTAATCGAGATTATTCCGTTTTCTGAACTACAAATTGTCGGTGTTGTTGTGTTAATTGTAGCATTTGGCACTTCATAAACTTTAAGCTGAAAACTTGTAATGGAGAAACAACCTGAAACATTGTTCTTTACTCTTGCAAAAATTGTCTGAGGATTAGATGTGTTTCCATATATATTTGGTAGAGGAGAAATACCATCGATGGCATTAGCGTTGGTTAAATAAAAGCTAACACTGTTGTTGATTAGATCTGAATTGATTTGACTTTTCAGATTGTTTAAATCAAAAATACCCACATTTGGGGTGACGCTACAAGCTCTGATTTCTCCTAATGAATTAGCTGTTGGTGAACTTGGAAAAGCACCTCCATTGTCCATTGCTGACCCTGTCCATTGTAATTGAAATCCACCATAACCTACAGGTCTATCAATTGCAATATAATAAAATTCTCCAGGCAACACATTTAGCCATCTAACGAATCCGTTGCCGTTAGCTCCTGGTCCTGATGTTGTAGTAACAGTCGTGCCAATCATTCCTGTTGCATTACTTGTAAGCCCTGCCAACAAAGGATTAGTAGTGCAACATCTAATTGGAGAACCTAAATTGGTACAAGACCTATTCGCGCCATAAACCCAAAAATCATAATCGACGTTTATGTCTGTATTTAGAGGTAATAAATTGAAACCAAGTGTACCTGCATTTATTATATTTATTTTGAGCCAAATGGAGTTGTGTTCAAAACCACTACAACCAGATACTTCTTGAATAGATCCTATGCCTGTAGCATTAGATGTAAATGTACCATTACCACATATTGTGATGGCATTTACACAGTCATTAGGTGTTTGGGCTACACTTATAAATGAAATTAAAAATAAAAAATGTATAAGTTTTAGAGGGTTCATTATTTATTAATAGGTGTTTATCTAAATAGTTTTTAAGGGTATAAATTAATAAATAATTTTGTTATGAACGTATTTATTTTTTTATTATAATGAATTCAGAACGTCTATTAATAGAATTTTCTTCTTCTGTACAATTTGGATTACACTTAATTTTTGGTTCAGAAAAACCATATCCTTTTCCATAAATACGATTTTTATTAATTCCTTTTGAAATAACATATTGGACAGTAGCCTGTGCTCGTTCTTCAGAAAGTTTTAAGTTGTAATTCAAATTTCCACTTGAATCTGTATGAGATTTGACAAAAATTATCATTGTTGGATTTGAGTTTAATAATTTTACAAGTTTATCTAATTGTGTTGCCCCTAAAGGCGTTATATTTGATTTATTAAATTCAAAATAAACGTCTCCTAAAAGCACTTCTTTGTCTGTAACTAGTATGTCTATAGGATTTAATTTTACAGGAATTTCTATTTTATTAATGTTTGATATAGCAATAGGCAAGGAAAAATTTTCATAGTTTTTAGCTATGATTTGTAGGGCATATGATTTGTCACATTCTAAATTCTGAAAACCATTTCCAGACGCATTTGTAGTCGTCGAAAATACAATAACATTATTTTCATCTAAAATGTTTATTTGAGCATTTTCTATGGCTTTGTTGGTTTTAGCATCTGTTACCAAAATATGCATTTCTATTCCACATAGTGGAGTTGCTTCATAAATAGCGTCATTACCATTTCTGTTGGATGCAAAAAAACCTTTATTCACCATAGAATTAAATGTAAACGAGAAATCATCTTTTTCAGAGTTAATAGGTTTGCCAATATTAATTGAATATGAATTATTTTCAACTTTAAAAATATCTAATCCTCCAAATCCAGACCAACCGGTAGAAGAAAAATATAACTCATTTTCACTTGAAATAAATGGAAAAACTTCTCTTGAAGGGGTATTAATTTTGTTGCCTAAATTTACAGGTGCTCCATATCCATTTTCTAGTACAGCTATTTTCCATATATCCGATTCACCAATTCCACCAGGCATATTAGAGGCAAAATATAATGTTTTACCATCTTTACTTAGTGCAGGATGAGTTACGGAATAAGAAACATTGTTGATTGGCAGACCTTCTATTATTTCCCATTTTCCATTTATTTTTTTTGCTTTATAAATGCCTAATTGCCCAATTTTTGCATTGTTACTTTTATCTTTATTATATAAATTAATACTGTGACTATCTCTAGCAAAATACATAGTGTTTCCATCTTCACTAATCGTTACAGGACCATCGTGATAGTTTGAATTTAATTCTTTAATCTCTTCTATATTTGAAAAACTACCATCTAAATTTCTAGTTGCTTTAAACATATCTATATATGGAGCATTAGACCATTTGTCTAATTTTCCGTTTTTTCTTGTACTAACCCAATAAAATTGGTTGTCAGTAGCCAGTAACCCAGCATAATCATTACTATTAGCTTCAGAGAGAGAAGTTTTTTCTATCTTATAATTAATTTTTGTATTAGTAAAAGCTGATTCTTGATTTTGAAAATATTCTTTTGATCTCACATCATTTGGAGCCAAAGTTGTAAACTTTAGCATTTGTTCATTAGATTCAGCGTTTTTTCCTAAAGATTTTAAAACTTGAGCATATCTAAAATATACCTCTGATTCACTATTATTTTCCACAACTTTTTCATACCATTTTGCAGCTTCAGTTATATTATATATATAATAATAACAATCTGCTAAATTGTTATAAACATGAGGGTTGTCTTGCTTGTTTTCTATTATTTTTAGGTATGAATTTATAGCATCTACATATTGATAAGATGCAAATAGTTGGTCAGCTTTTTTTATCGAGTTAGATTGTGAAAAGACAAGTTTGGATACTAATATTAAACTAAATAATAAATACTTTTTCATTTTTATGAACAAATTTAGAAAAATCGAGGTGAAACGGATACTTTTTTCATTTTATTTATATCAAATAACACTATAAACTCATGAGTAGCAGAAGTGGTAACTTTTAAATTGGAAGTTATATAATCATAAGCATATCCAATTTTAATATTTGGTGTAACTGCAAAATTAACTATCGCCCCGAAAGAATCTTCTAATCGATAAGAAATACCTGCTTCTAATTTATCAAAAAACAATGTATTTGCAGAAATATCTATAGATATAGGTGTGTTTAATGCATATTTTGCCATAAACGAAGGTTTGAATTTAACATTTTCATCTAATTGAAATACATATCCACCTGTTACAAAAGCATGTCGCTTTTCACTACCAAATTGATATACATTTCCGTTTTCTTTTAAAACTAAATGTTTAGCTTCAAGCATATTTGGAATAGAAGCTGCAAAATAATATTTATTTGTATAATAAAAAATACCAGTTCCAATGTTAAAATAGATATTATTAGAATTTTCTCTAAACGCCAAATCGTTTGGTTGTGGCACAAAACCATTTCCGATATCACTAAACAAACCTACATTATGAAAAGTTAATCCCGATTTTAAACCAAAAGCTAAACGATTAGACCCTCCTAAATTTAAGGTATATGAAAAATCTCCATAAACATTATTTTCTTCGACCGGACCAATTTTATCAGAGATAAACGAAAGACCTAATCCTACATTTTTACCCACAGGACTATGTATTGACATTGTCGCAGATTTTGGAGCCCCTTCAATTCCAACCCATTGTCTTCTGTATAATAAGCCTACAGATAAATTTTCTTTAGACCCCGCATACGCTGGATTGATCACATTCATATTATACATATATTGCGTGTAATGAGGGTCTTGTTGTGCTTTTGCCGAAATAATAAATAACGACAAAAGCAAACCAAGTATAATTTTATTTTTCATATATAAGTGCCTACTTAAAAGATTAATATTGATTATTAATATAAACCCAGCCCGTTTGAGTTTTTCCGTTTTCTAGTGATATACTATAAAAATATGTACCATCAGGTAATTTTTTACCATCTGACGTAAACCCTTTAAACTGGTTTGTATAATTTCCTTTAAAAGAAAACACCGACATTCCATATCTGTTTACAATAGTCAAAGCTTTCACGCCTAAACCTGTTAAATCAAATGTGTCATTATCTCCATCATTATTTGGAGAAATTCCTCTTGGAATTTGACCACAATTATTAGTGTCAACTAAATAGGTTCCTTGTTTAATACATCCTTCAGAATCGACTTTTACAACTATTATAAAAGGATAATTAACAGATGAATTGTTAGTTAAATATTCATTTACATTAAATTGATTTGAATTAATCCCAATGATATTACCACTAGAATCTTGCCATGTATAATTTACATTTGTCATATCAAATCCGTTTGTAGGAACTACATTTAATAGCATAGTATTAGTTTCACAACTACTTTCAATATTATAAGTTGCTTCATTAGAAATATTAATAGTTGTTGTATAAGTTCCGCTTTGTCTACAACCACTACTTGGTAAAGTATAGACTATGTCATAACTACCTACTAGACTAGTGTTTAAATTAATGACACCTGTATTTGAATTAATAGTTAATCCATTTGGAGTAGCTGTAAAAGTACCACCCGAAACAAACCCTGTAGCTGTTTCTAATATTGGATTTGAACCATTTTTACAGTAAGATACTGCATCATAATTAAATTGTACTACTGGTGAAATAATAGGATTCACTACAACTTCAATAGGAGTTCTTGGTCCTATACATCCATTTCCATCAACTAATGCAACATAATAGTTAGTTGTTCCTACAGTATTTGTGGAAGGAACAGGTGCTGTTGTTATTCCTGTGCCTGTAATTGGATCGGTAAACCAAAGTAATGTATATCCTGCTGGCGCATTTGCAGTCAAAGGTGTAGCTGTTTGAGAAGCACAATATGTTATTGGTGAAATAACCGTTGGAATTTCAGTAACACCTAAACGAGTAATTGTTATTGATTTTTCACAATATCTTGTTTTCCATATAAAAGTATAAATTCCAGGACTAGTTATACCAGTAATACTAGTGTTCATATTGGTAGGATTTGTTATTGTTGCAACAGATGGATTAGAAGCACTTGCTATCCACTGACCCATACCAATTGCTTGTACATTTATACTAGATTGTGAGCAGTCTAAAGTAGTATTAGCTGTAATTATGTCTGTATTAGGTTTGAAGTTTGCAGCGTCTAATATATGTCCAATATTGTTGCCTTTTGTTCGAAAAATAAATCGCGTTGTATTTTGACCTGAAGGAATAGTATAACTACCATGAATTAATTGCCAAACGAGGCTAGTTGCATTATGTTCTGTTACCAAAGTAAATGGCCCAGTTGGAGGTCCAGCAAAAAGCTGAACTGTTGTTGAACTTGAACGGGTAGCGCTGGCAAAACTGTAATCCATTTTAATAATTTCAGAAGTGTCAAAATCTTTATATAAACCTTTAATATTTGGGTCGCTTGGATTCCAAGCGGCTGTGCCATCTTGAATCAATTGTACACACTGTCCTCCAGAAAAAGGAGTTACGTTCATTGAATTGTTCTGTTCTTGAAAAAACATTTGACCGGCGGCTGTATTTACTCGCCATCCAGGTATAACTAGCGCATTTAGAATTGTAGAAATTCCCGTTACATATTGCATTGGTAATTTTTCGAAATCAAAATTGAATGCATCTATATTACATACATCTGATGGTGTTGTAATACAAATTTTGAATTTCTTATTATTAGATACAGTACTGTCTAATTTTAATCTAATTTTATAGGTTTTACCCACAATTAATTCTGTACTATACATAGTGACCATTGAATTGTTTTCACTGCAACCTTTTTCAATAATTGAACCATCAGGTTGTACTTCATATAATGACATTATTATTTTAGGCCACGGTCCTTCATATGATGAAATATAATAATTACCTGGAGTAAAATCACTTAATTCGATTATGTGAACTTTCGAAGTAGCAACAAAATCAAACCAAACATCACCACCATTAATTCCACCACATGTAGTAGCAGTTGTCGAAGCAGTTGCACCAATGAAAGATATATTGTTTGCGGAGGTATTACATTGACTATTTTGGTTTACTTGTATCGTAACAGCTGTACTTGGTTCATCATTTCTTACATATACTTTTGGTCCTGACCAATAGCTTTTATTATCAGCGCTACAAATTGCTCTAACAAAAAATTCGTAGGTATTCATTGATGAATCAAAAAAATCAGTTGCAACAGGAGTATAGTTTGGAGAATTTACAATAATTCCTGATTGTGGTAATGTTCCATTTCCTGCCGGTTGAATAAAAACCTCCCATTGTGTTTCAGATCCTCCAGGACTCCACGAAAGAACACCTTGATTATTAACCACTAAATTAGTTGGTTGTGGGCAAGTAATTGATCCGCATGAAGCAAATCCACTATAAATAGTTGTATTTACTGTACCAAGACCTAACGGACTAGTCCACACAATATTATTATTTGAATCTTTTATTATTATTTGAGCTTGAGAATATTGAACACCACTTCCTAAGCCATCCCAATATAAATCAAAAGCTACTCCTGTACATAGAAATACAGGATAGTCAATTGTTGTCTGACCAAATCCTGGAAATTCTAATTCCTGAGTAACGACTCCATTTTGCATTACATTTACACTTTGTGTTACTTGTCCTGTATTTCCACTTATTGTAGTAATTGTATATTGACAAACATTTGATAAGTCACATTTTGTTTTAAATTCAAAAGGACCAACCCAAGTGCTTTGTGACGTTCCGCTACAGATTGCTCTTACGTAAAATTGATATTTTGTAGCTGGTGTTAATCCTGTAATTGTTTTTGGATGCGAAGATGTAGTAGTTAAATATTGAGGCAACGTGTTACCATTTGGTGCAGGAGTTCCATATGGTTGCACAGAAATTTCCCAAGAGGTCTCAGTTCCTGCTGATTCCCAGTTTAATGTAACAGCTGTATCTAAAATATTTGTTGAAGTTACATTAATAACAGATGGACATGAAGGAATATCTTCAATTATAACATTGTCAATGAAAGTAAATTGCCCTCTGTACGCCCATGGGTTTGGTGGAAAATAAGGTGTGTGAAAGGCTATATTAATGTTTGTTGGAGAAGTAATCCCCGTTAAATTAATTACCATTTCTTTATATTCTTCATTATTAATTGCAACATGTTCAAATTGAACATTTTGAACTCCTGTTTGTGTAAGAGTTGCCGTTGTAGTCATCGTAATTATATTTCCTTGTACATTAGCAACATAGGTAGGATAAGGGAAAGGGAACCCCGGGATATATATAAAATCCCCAATCCTTACTCTTGCTGCATCCTCTGCTGAAGCCAATGTTATGGTATTTGAACCTGCAATAACTCCTGTTGTATTTGTAAATGAGTTTAATGAATTTTCATATAAAATAGTTGTAAATTGATTAGTTGACACTCCATTTGTAGACAACATAACTTTCAAATCTTCTTCAAAATCACTATCATATACTTTATAATAAAAACGCAATCTTTGGTTAGGATTAACAGTAACGGTTGGTGAAATTAACCAATCATTATTATTTCCATTACTTCCTGTAAATAAAGCAGCCATTTGATCTCCAAAAATTGGATTAACCGTTTGATTCAAATTCCATTCGTTTGAATCTCCATTGCCGTTTACAATAGTCCAACAACTTTCTGTATTAGAATTTGAATTAAATGTTTCTAAAAAAGGAGTTGAAAGAGGGTTACAAGCCGTTTTGAAGCTTAATGGACCAATCCATTCACTATTACCATTAGAACCGCAAATTGCTCTAACATAGTACTCATAGTGGGTATCTTGTGTTAGCCCTGTTGCATTGTATGTTGGCGTATTGGTTACCAATGTTCCAGTACCACTCGGAATACCTCCCCCAGCAGTTTGAATAATAACTTCCCATTGTGTTTCTGTATATCCAGCAGTCCAACTTAAATTTGCAGTCGACGATGTCACGCTATTAACAAGTAAATTTACAGGATTTGGACATGGTGGAGCATCTTCAACATAGATATCATCTATCATCATTATGCCAGAATTTCCTGGATCTGTCATAGTTGGAGGCACTCTAAAAGCTATATAAGTTGTTCCTGTTCCAGTGAATAAAACAGACTTTTCTTCGTAAGCTAAATTGACAAAATCAAATGAAGGTATTAATACCGTATATGAACTGAAATTTTGTGTAGAAGACATCAAAACTTCTATATTACCTCGTGGAGTTGGATTGAATATACCGTTAACTGCACGACAACTGAAGCGCAGTCTTTTTAAACCATTTGCATTAATTGGGGCACTTATTAACCAGTCATCAAATGATGTAAATGGCTGCGACATTGTTGATGCTGCCCTAATGCTTGCTTCATTAGCTTCTATCCTCCATTGAGTTATTCCACCATCAACATTGTTTACTGACCAACAGAATTTTTTTGTATTTACATCAGTATCATTTAAACTTTCATAATATGGTGTTGGTTGAGCTATACATAAAGTGTTGAAAAAAATTGGACCCGTCCAAGCGCTTTGGAGTGTTGTTGAACAGACAGCCCTCATATAAAATTCGTAGCGTGTAGATGGATTTAAATTGGTTAATGTATATGGATTTGTACTAACAATAATGCCAGGAGTAGTTGGAATACCTGTGCCTAATGGTTGAGCCACTAACTCCCATTGAGTATTGTTGTATCCATTAGTCCATGAAATAGTAGCTGACGTAGTAGTAATTGATCCAGGCGTTACAATTGGATAACTAGGTTCAGAACAAGCGGGAAGGTTTTCAATATAAACATCATCAAAATAAGTCCATGTTCCTGTTTGTGTAGCCCCTGCAGGTAATACCCATGCTATGTTAATGTCACCCACAATATTTGGTAAAGGCACCACCATTTCAATAAAGTTATATGCTGTTGTATATTCTGCTAAAGGCACCAATATGGTAGTAAAATTATTTACTCCAACTCCAGTTGTGGACATTCTTATTTCGAATGATCCAGGGCCTCCAGTTGGATTATTTACAATCAATCCCCAATTTCCATAGATGTTATATTTAAAGCGTAGTCTTTTCTGAGTAACCCCATCTAAATGAAACTGTGGTGATATTAACATGTCATTTGAATTTGTTACTCTTATTTTTGCAACAGGTTCACTAAAAGCATTATTTCCAAAAGTAAAGAAGTTTAAATCATTGTTTAAATTTAATTGAGACCAGCAATCTGTTTCAGAATTATTAGTGAATCCTGAGTAATAAGGAGGTGTAAATGGATTACATAAAGTAGTAAACGGAACAGCCGCAGACCACGAACCGGGAACGCCATTACATACTGAGCGTACAAATAAATTGTAAGCAGTATTTGGAAGCAATGATGATACTAAATTGTTGCTGTTTGTATTAGTTGATAGAAGTGGTGTTGAACTATTGGGTACACCTGAAGATACTGGTAAGGCAACATATTGCCAAGAGCTTACTAGGTTACCTACATTACCCCATGTAAAATTTGCACTTGTTTGTGTTAAGTTATTATAAGTGGTATTATTTGGCGAAGGTGCTGGACAGTTAGATCCACTAACTGTAAATGTAAAACAAATACTTGCGTTGCTTGTTGCTGTATGTTGATAAGGAGAAGACATTACAATTACATAGGTCTGTCCAGCTTGAACATAAAAATTCGAAATTTGGCTGGTTAAACTTTCATTACTACTAGTCCCAGTTTTTATAGCAGCTAAACAATTAACACCAATGTCTGCACAACTATTATATACCATTACACTAGAACTTCCATTATAACATGCGTTTGGTCCACCACCTGAAATAACAGAAACAGCTTGTGTAATTTCTATTAATCCTGTTGTAGTTGGAGTATAATTAAAAAATATGTGGTTTCCTAATAATTGATTACTTGTTCCTGATGGAAAGCAATTTGACCCAACCGTTGTATATGGTGTATAATCTGTTAAAGAATAATAATTAGCTAAATTTGAACTTAAAACATATGGAGTTGTTGATACATTAGAAGGAATTATTATTGGAGTACCACAATTAAGTCCTAATAAAGAAGTTTGCACATGAAAAGGCCCAGCCCAGGTACTTGCCGTTGTTCCATCACATATGGTTCTTATGTAAACATCATAATTCGTCCCGTTATTTAATCCAGATGCAGTATAAGATAATCCGTTTACAGGTGTGCCTGAAGCCGAAATTCCTGCGCCTTGTGGCACTATTTGAATTTCGAAGTTATTTGCCGAAGGATGTGTCCAATTAATAACTCCACCTGTTGCTGTCATAGTAGAATTAATTCCAGTAATTGGCGCACAACTTTCAATTACCCTTACATTGTCAACAAACCAACTGTCACCGCTTGTATTTGTAGTTCCTGTTTGGTTTGTTTTTGCTACAAAAGCCAAATATACTGGAACTCCTGCCGGCAAAGGAACAGTTACAATTTTTTCTTCATAAGTAGTGGCCGAAACATTTAATTGTGCTTCTGTCCAAGTTTGTAATACAACATTAAAACTGTTTAAATCTGGTTGATTTGCAGTTGATAATCTTAATTCATAAATTGAACCTTTATTAGTAAAACTACCTTGTTTAGTATGAAATCTAATCTCAGTTGATTGAGGAGTCAAAAATTGAGGTGTAATCATAAAATACTCTGCAGTAGTACCTATAGTATTGTTTAATGCAGGATTAACTACTGCGCCAGGAGTACCTAAATAACCTCCGGTCGCAGACGTAGCCACCCAATTATTTGCCACAGTTTGATTACTGTTTATTGACCACGAAGAAGGAATTCCACTATCAAAGGTTTGTAATGCCAACTGAGAAAAGGCAAAATTTGAAAACAAATTAAATATTATGAACATTAACAACGTTGCTTTAAAATTTGTTGTTTTAAAATCAACATTTATTTTATTAATTGATACTACTCTTTGCATTTTATGTACTGTTTTTTGTCTTATTTAAAAACCAAGTGAGGCAATCAACAATAATCGCCTCACTAAAAAAATTATTATTAATGATTATTTTTTAATCATTTTAATAGTTTGAATTTTTTGATCAGAATATACTTTTATAATATAAGTAGAGCTACTTAATTCGTTCAAATCAGTTCGTAAACTATTACTATTATTTGTTATAGATTTGATTAATTGACCTAGCATATCATAAACTTCAATTCTTGTTATTAAGTCATTTGAATTAATATTTAATTCGTTTTCAATAGGGTTTGGATAAACGGTTAAATTTTTAATTTCAAATGCTTCTGCACCTAAAGTAACATTTACAGTAACTGCTAAAGCAGTGCTACTTATACATCCTGCACTAGAAACACTTATAGTATAATATGTGTTTCCTGAAACTAAAACTGTTCCTACTGGTAACGGATTAATGTTTGCTAAAGCATCGCTTTGAGTTACATACCAATTGCCATTTGAACCTGTTACAACAATATCTTCAATAGTAACATCAGACGCAACCCCTCCTGTTAAGTTTTGAACCGCGCTACCTGTTGGCGTAGCAGGCGTTGCTAATTGAACCGCATTAGTAAATGATGCACTAGCAGATGTACAGTTTGCATTCGCTCCTGTTACTGTATAAGCCGTTCCTGCAGTTGCATTTGAAATAACACCTCCAGTTCCTACAGTTGGTCCAGTTGGACTAAATGTATAAGTTAAAGTTGCATTATAATTAGAAATTGTAGATGTTCCTGCTGCAGAACAAGTAGCTGCAGTTGTACTTACTATTGGTGTAGCAGGCGCTGCTAATTGAACCGCATTAGTAAATGATGCACTAGCAGATGTACAGTTTGCATTCGCTCCTGTTACTGTATAAGCCGTTCCTGCAGTTGCATTTGAAATAACACCTCCAGTTCCTACAGTTGGTCCAGTTGGACTAAATGTATAAGTTAAAGTTGCATTATAATTAGAAATTGTAGATGTTCCTGCTGCAGAACAAGTAGCTGCAGTTGTACTTATTGTTGGCGTAGCAGGAGCTGCTAATTGAACCGCATTAGTAAATGATGCACTAGCAGATGTACAGTTTGCATTCGCAGCTGTAACGGTATAAGCCGTTCCAGCAGTTGCATTTGAAATAACACCTCCAGTTCCTACAGTTGGTCCAGTTGGACTAAATGTATAAGTTAAAGTTGCATTATAATTAGAAATTGTAGATGTTCCTGCTGCAGAACAAGTAGCTGCAGTTGTACTTATTGTTGGCGTAGCAGGAGCTGCTAATTGAACCGCATTAGTAAATGATGCACTAGCAGATGTACAGTTTGCATTCGCAGCTGTAACGGTATAAGCCGTTCCAGCAGTTGCATTTGAAATAACACCTCCAGTTCCTACAGTTGGTCCAGTTGGACTAAATGTATAAGTTAAAGTTGCATTATAATTAGAAATTGTAGATGTTCCTGCTGCAGAACAAGTAGCTGCAGTTGTACTTATTGTTGGCGTAGCAGGAGCTGCTAATTGAACCGCATTAGTAAATGATGCACTAGCAGATGTACAGTTTGCATTCGCTCCTGTTACTGTATAAGGCGTTCCTGCAGTTGCATTTGAAATAGCACCTCCAGTTCCTACAGTTGGTCCAGTTGGACTAAATGTATAAGTTAAAGAGGCATCATAATTTGAGATTGTGGATGTTCCTGCCGCAGAACAAGTAGCTGCAGTTGAACTTATTGTTGGCGTAGCAGGAGCTGCTAATTGAACCGCATTATTAAATGATGCACTAGCAGATGTACAGTTTGCATTCGCAGCTGTAACGGTATAAGCCGTTCCAGCAGTTGCATTTGAAATAACACCTCCAGTTCCTACAGTTGGTCCAGTTGGACTAAATGTATAAGTTAAAGTTGCATTATAATTAGAAATTGTAGATGTTCCTGCTGCAGAACAAGTAGCTGCAGTTGTACTTATTGTTGGCGTAGCAGGAGCTGCTAATTGAACCGCATTAGTAAATGATGCACTAGCAGATGTACAGTTTGCATTCGCTCCTGTTACTGTATAAGGCGTTCCTGCAGTTGCATTTGAAATAGCACCTCCAGTTCCTACAGTTGGTCCAGTTGGACTAAATGTATAAGTTAAAGAGGCATCATAATTTGAGATTGTGGATGTTCCTGCCGCAGAACAAGTAGCTGCAGTTGAACTTATTGTTGGCGTAGCAGGAGCTGCTAATTGAACCGCATTATTAAATGATGCACTAGCAGATGTACAGTTTGCATTCGCAGCTGTAACGGTATAAGCCGTTCCAGCAGTTGCATTTGAAATAGCACCTCCAGTTCCTACAGTTGGTCCAGTTGGACTAAATGTATAAGTTAAAGAGGCATCATAATTTGAGATTGTGGATGTTCCTGCCGCAGAACAAGTAGCTGCAGTTGAACTTATTGTTGGAGTAGCTATTACAGTTGCCGTTACTGGTACTCTAGCGGTTTCACAATATTCATCAATTTGAATATTGAAAAAGCAATTGTAAGCACCTGCAGTTGTTGATGGAGCAGTAGATAAATCAGAAACATTACCCGTTATAGTAAATGAACTATAAGCAGCAGGGAATGTTTGTGTCGCTGTGCTTGTTCCTAATGTATTATTTGAACCCATTCCGTAAGCGGCTACTAATCTATAACCTGTACCTACAGGAACGTTATAATTAAGTGTTACTGTTTGAGAAATTGTATTTGCTGTTCCTGTGTTCAGTGTAGGAGTAAACGTTACATCTGAAGTACCCGGAACTATATTTCCAGTAGCATCGTATAACCTTATTGTAATAGGAGTTTGACCCGCAGCAGTGTTTTTTGGATATACGGTGACTGAATTTAATTTAAAAGCCCTAGTAGCATCAAAAGAAAGCCCTTTAAAGTTAGTTGTAGCTGTCGATGTTCCTGTAGGAGTTGTTTGTCCTGCGCTATTTGAACTTACGGTTGTTGAAGAAACATAATAAGTAGTAGTTGTACTAATTGTTGGGGCATAAGATGTTCCTGTTGCTAATACAGAACTTCCAGTTGCAGTACCATACCACGAAAGTGTACCTGTACCCGATGCAGATAAGTTTGCCACTCCAGCATTACAAATAGTAGTTCCTGTTACGGTTGGAATTGCAGTATTTGAAAGAGTAATAGCTATTGGTGTTGAATTTACAGGAGTGCCATTTGAACATGATACATTACACTGATAACTTGAATTTACTAGTGGATACGCAATGTATGTTGAAGAAGTTGCACCAGATATATTTGAAAAAGTAATTCCGCCATCAGTAGAAATTTGCCATTGATATGTAACACCTGTGCCTGTAGTAGTATTCTGTAAACTCAAAGTTGTAGGCGCTCCTCCACATACATTTGCTGCTGAAGCAATTGTATTGCCTGGGGCTGGAGTACCCGAGCAAGCAGCTCCTTGAGCATAAGAGAAATAACCCGTATAACCAGTTGTTGGTGCAGTTGTTAATGATAGTACTGGGGTATTAGTTTTTGTTGGGGTATCATAAGGAAGTCCAAAACCTACAGCTCCGTTATAAATAGTTGTATTCCCAGCAAATGTGTCATATGTACCTTGGTCGGTAGATGCTTGAACTAAAATGTTTGAAGCGGTTACATCTGAATTTCCCAATTGAACATTGAAAGCTGTAAAAGCACCTCCAGTTCCTACTCTAGTAACTTTCCATCTATTAGAACTTAATAAAGAAGCATTAGCGGTTGTTGTACCAGAATTAGTATCAAATGCCTCTGCTAGTAATTCAACACCTCCAGCACCTGCAATTTGAATTGGAAGAAATTTTCCGTTTTTACCTAATGGGAATGGTTTAAATTGTGTTGCAGTTGCAGCTGTTGGGATAATTACCTGAAGTGGCCCCTCAACATATCTAGGGTAACCTGCAAGAGCAACACCAGACCCATTAGGAGTTGTGTTTGAACTTGTATTAATTGTACCAGCGCCAATAAAATCACCTACTAAAAGCGGATAAGATAAAGAAGTATGCAAAATACCATTAGTAAGAGTAACACCTTGTGCTCTAAAATTAGCTACATTCAGTGTAACTCCAGATGTATTTGTGTTATTAATATTTAATGAAGCAATTGATCCAGGGTAACCTGCAGCAAGAGAATATAAATTATTGCTAAAAGTTCCCGTACCTGATATGGTTTGAGCTATTGTTGAAGGTACGCAGAAACCATTAGAGAAATTCCCCATTACTAAAGTAATACCGCCTAAACCAGTAAATAGAGAACCATTATTTACTAAGTTCCCTCCTACATAAAGTGTTGAATTAGCACCATGTTTTTTAAACACACTGCCTGCAGTAATAGTGAAATTTCCTTGGACGTTCATATTACAAGAGCCGTTATTACCTGGTCCAGTCATGGAGTTCATAAATCTACTATTACCATCAGGAGCATTAATGATTAAGTTTCCTAACGACAACATTCCTCCTACAATATATTTTTGAAATACACAGTTAAATCCATAAGTGGTAACAGCACCCTTTTGAGTTGAAACCCCATCACCAATTTGTAAAGTGTGTCCTAAGCCTGCGGCATAATGATTTGGTGAATCATAAACAAAAGCACCTGATCCCTCAAAGTTTTTTGAATAAAAATTCAATGATAAAGGAGATGGCGCACCAGACAGTATAGGTTGCGAAAATTTTATTGAAGTACCCGTAATATCAGTAACATAAGTTCCTTCTGGAAGACCTGTACCTACTACAACCATACCAGGAATAATGTTCGAATTTGTTGCGCTTAACACTGAAGCATAAGAGCCTGGAGTAACTGGATCAAAGCTTATTGTTTGCGCTGTATTAATTGGATTTATGGTCAGTCCTGTTACATTATTTGATAACGTTAAAGAAACTAAACTACTCCCAATTCCTGAAAGAGTGTTGGTAGTTATAGCTGTTATCAAAGTACCAGCTGGAATTCCTGGTCCTGAAACTCCTTCTCCTACAGCTAAATTGGCGTTTATAGAATTAATTGCTAATGTAATTCTATTACATCCATTAGCCATTGATGAAAACTGTAGGGTAGTACCAGCAGAAATAGCAGCTGTTGTTGCAGTTGATAACGTAATAGTAGCAGCCCCTGAGACACCATTAACAGTTAAGTTTGTAATTGTTGTACCAGCTGCAATACCTGTTCCAGAAACATACATTCCCACAGCATACATATTAGAACTAGCAGCATTGCTAGCCATAACAATTGAAGTAGCCCCGCTTGTTACCGCAGTGGTTCCAACATTTCCTGAAAAAGTTCCTGTTGTACCTTCTGTAGTAGAGGTGAATGCCCCAATTGAAGATGCTGTAATTGAAGTTCCAGAATTTACAAGAGGATCAACAATAGTAATTTTACCCCCTGTTAAATTCAAATTAGACGTTTCAATTTTAAAAATAGAACCACCAAAACCAACACTCGTAGCTACATTACCATTATCATTACCGTCTACAATGATATCACCTCCTGTATGATTAAAAGCACTACTTGCTCCGTGAGAAACGAAACCATTAACAGTGACTACCCCTCCATTACAAGTATATGTCCCATTATTTATTAAAAATGAATTATTACCTGAACATCCTACTGTTAGTGTACCAGAAGCATTTACTAAAGTAGCTCCATTTTTGATAGTAACATTTCCAGCTACTGCAGTTCCGCTAACGGTTACAGTATGACCCGCTGCAATTATTACAGGTTGACAAGCTGTAGGAACCACTCCTCCAACCCAAGTTGTAGCACTATTCCACAATCCGGTAGTTGCAGAAATTGCTGCTCCAGAAGTAGAAATCACGGAAGAAGATGAAGCTCCAACATATATAGGAGAAGCCACTAAAGAAGTCAATGGAATACCGGTTCTAAATGCAAAAGGAGTAGTTGTTCCGTCTTGATGTGTACCTGCTAATGCTGCTGTAGCATTCATTAAGCGTGATGTCCCATCATTTGCCACATAACCTCCTGTTGCATAAGCACCTAGTCTAAAAGTATTAGTAGTTGCATTGGCTGCAAATGTAATAGCTGCTCCTGTACCTGAAGTATTACTGTTTGGAGTAGTAATAGTCCAATTGCCATCGTATCTGTTGTTTATAGTATAACTACCATCTGCAACTGATAATCCTGTAGTAACTGTATTAGCGTCTGTATAGCTAACAGCTACTTCTCCTGCTGTAGCTGGAATTGCATCTGGATAAACCAACATCCAACGATTATTACCAGAAGCGTCAAGTATTTGATAAATAGTTCCAAAGTTATTTGTAATTCCAAAAGGATAATCAACACCAGGAGGAACAGTATTTGTGTATGAATTACTAATCCATTTAGAAACTGTTCCCCCAATAAACCCAGTACCGGCATTTAAAAGCTCACTAGTACCACTAATAGAACTATAATTACCTATAGTTATTTTATTTGTTCCTAAAGCAATTCTTCCTGTACTATTCAAGAATTTTCCACCAATTTTTATATTATTGGCGTTCCAAATAATATTTGGGGTAGCGGTACTTGTATTGTTTATTGCCAATTGACCAATAACGTTTTGTTGGTTTGTATTAGTTGTTGTGATGTTTGTTGTGCCTCCAACAAAACTAGTTCCATCAACTGTTACCGTTTGAACTGTTGAACCGTTTAAATTTAAATAACCATAGTTTGAAGTAAATGCAGGTGCAGAAGTATCAAATCTTCCACCCGCAGTTATATTGATATCATGTGCTACAAATAATTTCTTACCATTTGCAGGTAATCCGCTTTCATAAACATTGAATCTAGCTCCACTTCCACTAATTCCTAAATCATTAGAAATTTTAAATTCATCTAGTACTGTTCCGGTATTAGCCCATTGAAGCGTTGCGCCAGTTCCAGCTATAAATAAATCATTAGCTCCAGAATATTTACAATCAATTGACACCACGTTTGAAGCGTTAATAATTACAGTGTCTGCTGGAGTTGGAACAGCAATATCCCAAATAGCTGGATTAGACCATAATCCTGTACCTATACTATTTATATCAGTTGCTGGTCTAGATACAAGAGAAATATTATCAATTGCTACAGAAGGCAAAGTAAGAGCTGATGAACCATTAGTCCAAACAAAAATCAATCTAAATGTAGTTCCTGCAAAGCTTTTAGGAATAAAGGCTGTTTGTTTTGTAGTTCCTACTTGAGAAGTATGATTAAAAGCAATCAAAGTGGCTCCTGGCCAAGATACTGTATTTAAAAAAGGAGCAGTAACTTGAGTATCAGTTCCAACTATAGACTGAGAAGTTGGTGCAACCCAAACCTGCCAACCACTAGAAGATGCTATTGGTGATTTTACATCAAATGTTAAAGTCATTGCTTGTTGAGCAGCAGAAACTGTAACATCTCTATAAAAATATAGTGTTCTATTTCCTGCATATCCATAAGGTGTATTAGTTGAACCTCCATCATTTGAAACATAAGCAGCATTACCAGAGATATTTGAAGTTGTTGCTCCAAAACTATAAGTAACAGCAGTTGCAGATAATGCTATGGTTGGTTGAGATAATGTAATAGTAGTACCACTAACATTGGTAACATAAGTGTTTGGGGCAAGCACTGCTGTGCCTGAAGTAACTGTTATAGATTGTCCAACAACAATTCCTGGATTTGCAACTGATAATGTAATAGTAGCAGATCCATTTGCAACTGTTGCAGAAGAACCAACTGCGCCATCATTTGACCCGAAACCAAATGTAAGCGTAACAGGTGTTCCTGAAGCAGCAATCGTCGCATTAGATAAAGTTAAAGCGGTTCCAGTAATAGCCGAAACATAAGTGTTTGGGGCTAGTACACTTTCCAAAGCAGTAACTTTCATTCCCGGATATATATTTGCATTACCTGTCGTTAAGGTTAATGTAGTTGTGCC
Organism: Flavobacterium sp. 20NA77.7; assembly: GCF_031326205.1. NCBI lineage: Bacteria > Pseudomonadati > Bacteroidota > Flavobacteriia > Flavobacteriales > Flavobacteriaceae > Flavobacterium > Flavobacterium nakdongense. Next base: position 2,231,050 of record NZ_CP133721.1, read on the forward strand.
AGAAACTACAGATGCGGTTGTTGCGGTTGTTGTTGCAGAAACCGCATTTCCAACAACCCATTTAGAAGGATTTGTTCCTTGATTTGCAACCGTCCATCCGTTTGCGGCAAATGTATTTCCTAAATTAAACCCACCTTCAGCAGCGGGATTAATAATTGTAGTTTGAGCATGTGATTCAAACAAAGAAAAAAACAGTAAAAAAATTGATATTAGACCTAAAAATCTCTTTCCTTTTTTGTTTTTTTGAAAACTTGCTACAGTCGTTTTGTAGAAATTAGTCATATTATATAATTTTGGTTAATAACGAATTTAAAAATATTATCTATATAATTAATTAAAATCGTATTTTATTAAAATAGTTTTTCTAATGTAAATATATGTTATTATGAAACAATGAATAAGTTTTACTTTTAATAATTCCTGAATTTTGAAAGGAATAATACAAACAAACATAAACATAAACATTTGAATATCAATAAAATAAAAAAATATTTATTTAAAAATAAAAAAATAATTAATATAACACACAACAACAAAAAAAACAGAATAAACTTCTTGCATCGCTTTTAAAATATAACAATATTAACAAATATGGTTATATTTTTAACATTTAAAAAAGATTAATCAATCCATTTATTTTTACAAATTTTAAAATAAACAAACGGTGCTGGTTTTAAAATTAAAACACTCTACTAAAAGAATTAACGTGATTAAAAAAGTTTACGTCTTCAAACTAAATTGGTTTTTTACTAAGAGAGTATTTCGTTAATATTTCAATTTTTTTTTTTAAGGGTTTTGAAAACAATCTCTTATTTTTGAACTAAATCAGTTCATTTTCGCTTATGATATAGATATTCAAAAAATAAAAAATAAAGCTATAAAACTAAATATTAGTTTGATGTCAATTGAAAGATTTCTTAATACTATCAATGATGTTTTAATTTTTATAAATAAAGTTATACATTACACTTGTTAGATGTACTCTCTCGAACCAATAACCTCTATTTTTCTTTAGAGGTTATTTTGTTTAAATAGATATACAATTACATCTAACTCTTCATGTAGATTGTTAGACATTTCACTTATTAGGTGTACAAAAAAGCTGTCTTTCGACAGCTTTTTTTATTATGCCTAACTGTAATTTAGGACATACATAATTATAACATGCTTAACTAATTATTTTTTAATTTCTCGATATCAATTGCAGGATATAAATTTTTTAGTATTGAATCCACATCAAAATGAGGTCGGTTTTCTTTTAGCTTTAGTAAATTTTCATAAAACTTCTTAATCTCTTTATAATTATAAGAAGAATCATCTTTTTTCTTGGACTTAAAAAACGAAAACCATTTCATACGCTCTTTTTAATTTGCCATAATGATAAACTCACTACGTCTGTTCTTTTGATGGTCTGATTCTGCACACAACACGCCATCTGCACAAACATTTAACAATTCTGTTTCTCCGTATCCTTTTGCTGTTAATCGCTCTGGTGCAATTCCTTTTGAAATTAACCAATCTCTTGTAGATTGAGCGCGTTTGTCCGACAAAACTTGGTTGTATTGATGAGTTTGACGGCTGTCTGTATGAGAACAAATAGCAATTTTCATTGTTGGATACTCATGCAACACTTCGGCAATTTTTGCTAATTCTACCGTAGCATCTTCTCTAATATTCGATTTATCTAAATCGAAATAGATGATATCAATATTTAGTGCGCTACGCAAATCGTCGCCTACTTTAAGTGTTTTTACTTGTTTGGTTAACGTTAACGTTGTCTTTGTTTGATCTGAAACCGCAACAGCTTCATTTGTCGCATAGGAAACACTCTCTGCTCTTACATAATATTGTTGGTCTTTAGGTACGTTCTCAAAAATATAATTACCCATAGCATCTGTTTGTACTTCTGCTACTTTATTATATTTATTATCAAATAAAATTACTTTTCCTTGAATCACTTCTCCTGTAGATGCATCTGTTAGTTGACCTTGTATTTTAGTTGTTGTCTCTAATGCTTTTTTCTCTGTAAACGAATAAATATCATCAAATCCTAAATTGTCTTGTTTTCTGTTTGATGTAAAATAACCCGATTTTAATGTCGCATCTACAACATATCCAAAATCATCGCTTCCACTATTCACTGGTGCGCCTACATTTTGTGGTTCGGTATAACTATTTTGAGCTGTTATTTCAGATACAAACACATCTAATCCGCCTAAACCTACATGTCCGTCTGATGCAAAATACAATTTGCTGTCCGCAGCAATAAAGGGAAATGTTTCTCTTCCTTCTGTGTTTATTGTTTTGCCTAAATTCTCTGGGGTACCAAAAGTTCCATTATTTCGTATAGCTACTTTAAAAATATCTGATTGACCAACAGTCCCCGGCATATTAGAAGCAAAATACAACGTTTTTTCATCTGTACTTAATGCAGGGTGTGCACAACTGTATTCGTTACTATTAAAGGGTAACTCTTCTACTTTTGACCATTTTTTGCCGTCAAAAGTGGCTTTATATAATTTTAATAAAACAATCTTGTTTTGGTCTGTTTTAGTTCTTCCTTTAAAATAATTATTTCTCGTAAAATACATGGTCTTTCCGTCTTTTGTGAAAACGGGGGTTGACTCATTATAGGCTGAATTAATTTTACTGTTTAATAACTCGGGGGTTGAACTAGTTGACTTTAGAACATATAAATTGGTAAACGATTGATTCGTCCAACTGTGTTTTCTCTTAAATACTTTTGCTGTTTCTCTGGTAGATGAAAAAATCAATTGGTCTCCATTAATAGCTGTACCATAATCTGAATATTCAGAATTAAAACCTGCATTTTTAATTTCTTGACGTCCAGAGTTTTTCTTAATTTGTGCTTGGTAATCTTTGTTTTGTACAAACAAGGCTGCACGCGTATCTTTTGCTCCTTTTTGAACTAAGATAGTCATGATTTCATCTGCCTTTGTATAATCTCCTACTGATTTTAAACTCTGTGCATAACGGATAAAATATTCGGGTTCCAAATCTTGAGTTAACAAAAACAATTCGCCATACCATTTTGCTGCTTCTTCTAAATTCGCCTGAAAATAATAAGCATTTGCTAACTTTTGAAATACTTCAACCGATTTATATCCTTTCTCAGCAACACGCTTATATACCTTTACCGCATCAACGTAAGCTAAGTTGTCATAATTTTTAGTAGCTATTGCTACTTTCTTCTCTTGTGCAAAACCTACTGTTGTAATCAAAATTAGGCTCGCTGCAATTGTTGTTATTTTTTTCATATGTCTATTATCTGTCTTAGAAGAATCGTGGGGAAACTACATTATTTATTTTATTAAACAATTCGAAACGTAAAAACAGTTCATGCGAACCTGAATTGTAATTGGCTAATTTAGTTACTTCGCCATCATATCCATAACCTATAAACCAAGAATCTGAAAGTTGGAAACCTAACATCGCACTCATAGCAGCATTCCATCTGTAAGCAGCTCCTAAAACAATTTTTTCATTAAACATAAAATTTGCCGATAAATCAACCTGTAACGGAGCTCCTTGTACAACTTTTGTTAATACTGCTGGTTTAAATTTAAGGTCTTCATTAATGTCAAATACTTTACCTGCTATTAAATGGAAATGCATGCGTTCTGAAGCAATCGAATTGGAATTAAATGTACCTTGTCCCTTATCAAAATGTTTGGTTTCCAAAATATTTGGAACAGATAAACCAATATACGTGTTCTCTGAATATAAAAATAACCCCGCTCCTACATTTGGAGAAAATTTATTGTCTATATTATATTGTGCCAATGCATCACCTGGATTATAAATATGTAACTTACTAAAATCAACATTTAATAAATTAGCCGTACCTCTTATACCAAAAGCTAACTTGTAGCGCTCAGACGCATCAATGGTATACGATACATCAGCCGAAATAGTAGACTCATCTGAAGGACCAATTCTATCATTTAACACAGACAATCCCATGCCTAAATTTGAATTCTTTATAGGGGTATGTAAAGCCAAAGTATTTGTAACTGGTGCACCATCTAAACCAACCCATTGTGTACGATGCAATCCAAAAATACTCATAGTTCCTCTTGAACCTGCATAAGCTGGATTGATGTTTAACGTGTTGTACATGTAATTTGTGTATTGTGCGTCTTGTTGTGCCTGTACACTAACAACACTTAATACCATCAATACTAAACTATAAAAATACGTTTTTCTCATTTTTATTTGTGATTTAGAAAATAGGAGAAGAAACTAGTTCTCCTCCTATTTCTTATTATTTGTTAATATATAAATAACCTACTCGATGTTTTTCAACGCCTTGTGCATTTTTGTATTTCAATACATACCAATACGCTCCTACTGGTAACTCTGCTGATTGTTGTATCGTTACACGTCCTTCTGAAATTCCTCTGAAGTATTTACCGTTTTGACCATAACCATCTACTCCATAAACTTGAACGCCCCAACGATTGAATATCTCTAATGAATTTTCTGGATATAACTCAATGTTTCTTATCACAAACACATCATTGTCTCCATCTCCATTTGGTGTTACTAAGTTAAATATTTCTAATTCATCTGATGATATTACACCTCCAACATTAAAATCATTTACTTCTAAATAATCTGGAATACCATTTCCATTAGGATCAAATGGTTGATTCGGGATTGGACCAATCTCTTCTCCATTTTTTAAGCCGTCTCCATCACAATCTCCATCTAAAAATTCTTGACTCAATGGCAAAGTTGAATGTACCATAATTGCATCGCAACCCTCTGTTGGGTCTGTTCCATCAATAACCTCTGTGCCATCTAATACCCCGTCACCATCTGAATCTGGATCTAATGGATTTGTTCCTAAGCTTAGTTCTTGTGCATTAGTTAACCCGTCGTTATCACAATCTAAACTGTTCCAAGCAGTTGTTGGTGTAACTGTTTGATGTGCCAAGACAAATGAACATGGATTTAATGGATTGGTTCCATCTGTTACTTCTGTACCGTCTTTAACGCCATCTCCATCTGAATCTGGATTTAATGGATCTGTTCCTAAGTTTAGTTCTTGTGCATTAGTTAAACCATCATTATCACAATCATTAATAGGAAAATCAATACATTGACCTATAACTACCGTTGCAATTGCAGTATCACAATTTACTGGACTAGCTCCATTCTCACAAATTTGATATGTAACCGTATATGTGCCTGATGGAAGTCCTGCTGCTGCTGTAATAGTTCCGTTTGGATTTAATGTTAAGCCTGTTGGAACCGTTACACCTGTTAAGGTTACTTGGCCTGGATTCGTACCAATTACTACTGGCGAACCATTTAAAGTGTCATTAAGAACAGCTGATGGTGTTGAACCGCCAATTACTCCATTAAGTGGAACGCTACTATCATTCAATGCATCAATAACATTCGATACAATAACTGTAACTGTTGCAGTATCACAATTTACTGGATTAGCTCCATTCTCACAAATTTGATATGTAACCGTATATGTGCCTGATGGAAGTCCTGCTGCTACTGTAATAGTTCCGTTTGGATTTAATGTTAAGCCTGTTGGAACCGTTACACCTGTTAAGGTTACTTGGCCTGGATTCGTACCAATTACTACTGGCAAACCATTTAAAGTGTCATTAAGAACAACTGATGGTGTTGAACCGCCCGATACTATAGCAATTGGGGTGTCGTTCAATGCATCAATAACATTCGATACAATAACTGTAACTGTTACAGTATCACAATTTACTGGACTAGCTCCATTCTCACAAATTTGATATGTAACCGTATATATGCCTGATGGAAGTCCTGCTGCTACTGTAATAGTTCCGTTTGGATTTAATGTTAAGCCTGTTGGAACCGTTACACCTGTTAAGGTTACTTGGCCTGGATTCGTACCAATTACTACTGGCAAACCATTTAAAGTGTCATTAAGAACAACTGATGGTGTTGAACCGCCCGATACTATAGCAATTGGGGTGTCGTTCAATGCATCAATAACATTCGATACAATAACTGTAACTGTTGCAGTATCACAATTTACTGGACTAGCTCCATTCTCACAAATTTGATATGTAACCGTATATATGCCTGATGGAAGTCCTGCTGCTACTGTAATAGTTCCGTTTGGATTTAATGTTAAGCCTGTTGGAACCGTTACACCTGTTAAGGTTACTTGGCCTGGATTCGTACCAATTACTACTGGCAAACCATTTAAAGTGTCATTAAGAACAACTGATGGTGTTGAACCGCCCGATACTATAGCAATTGGGGTGTCGTTCAATGCATCAATAACATTCGATACAATAACTGTAACTGTTGCAGTATCACAATTTACTGGACTAGCTCCATTCTCACAAATTTGATATGTAACCGTATATGTGCCTGATGGAAGTCCTGCTGCTACTGTAATAGTTCCGTTTGGATTTAATATTAAGCCTGTTGGAACCGTTACACCTGTTAAGGTTACTTGGCCTGGATTCGTACCAATTACTACTGGCAAACCATTTAAAGTGTCATTAAGAACAACTGATGGTATTGAACCGCCCGATACTATAGCAATTGGGATGTCGTTCAATGCATCAATAACATTCGATACAATAACTGTAACTGTTACAGTATCACAATTTACTGGACTAGCTCCATTCTCACAAATTTGATATGTAACCGTATATATGCCTGATGGAAGTCCTGCTGCTACTGTAATAGTTCCGTTTGGATTTAATGTTAAGCCTGTTGGAACCGTTACACCTGTTAAGGTTACTTGGCCTGGATTCGTACCAATTACTACTGGCGAACCATTTAAAGTGTCATTAAGAACAACTGATGGTGTTGAACCGCCCGATACTATAGCAATTGGGGTGTCGTTCAATGCATCAATAACATTCGATACAATAATTGTTCGTGTTGCAGTAGCATTTGAACAGCCTCCTGTGCCTATAACCGTGTAAGTAATGATTGCTGTGCCTGAAGCTACTCCTGTAATCACTCCTGTTGAAGCATTTACTGTAGCAATCGTTGTATCACTTGATGTCCAAGTTCCGCCACTAACTGTAGCTGTATATATTGTTGTGCTTCCAACCGAAACTGACTGTACACCTGATAATGTACCTGCTGATGGCGCAGCTGTAACTGTAACAGTTCGTGTTGCTGTTGCATTTGCACAACCTCCCGTACCTGTAACTGTATATGTAATCGTTGCGGTTCCTGCTGCTACTCCTGTAACTAATCCGTTAGCATCAACTGTAGCTATAGTATTATCTGAACTTGACCATGTGCCATTTTGAACAATAGTTCTTCCTGTGGTCCAATTTGATGTTGTGCCTGTTAATGCAAAATTATTTAGTGTACCGTTAGAAGGACTTCCTCCGTTGTAATTTGCACCACTTTGATCCGTTACCGTTGTAATGGAAGTGTTGGTTTGATTAGCAACACCCTGGTCAAATTTATATAATAATCTTAATTCTGATTGAGGTAATGCCAAAGCATCCATATTCGCTTGTATTTGAGCTTGAGTTCTTGCTGTAGACCAAATGCGGAATTCACTAATCTTGGCACTCATTGTTACATTACTTCCCCAGTTGTCTTTACCAATGTAACAATTGTTTCTTATTGCATTTGGCGTACTTACTGTCCAATCATTTGCAGATACCACTAAGGTACCGTTTACATAAACACCAGCAAATGTACCGTTTCTAACAGCGGCTAAATGTACCCATTGATTCAATGGAAGCGGTGTTGGGCTATTGATAAAATGACCTTGACCACTTGCATTATATATATTGAATCCTGGTTTACCATTTGTGGCTTCACTCAAAACGAATAATACGTTATTATTTGTAATACCATTACCAAAGTCAAATAGGCGTTGATAAAAATTATGAGCAGTTACATATACCCAACTTTCGATTGTAAAGGTATCATCATCAAAATACACTCCAGATGGAGCTGTTATATAATCATTATTTCCATCAAAATCTAATGCTGAACCAGTTATTGAAACACCTGGAGAACTATTAGTTGCAGTAAATGTTGTTGTTGAGCCAACGCAAATCGCTTGTGTGCCTGATAATGTACCTGCCGATGGCGCAGCTGTAACTGTAACAGTTCGTGTTGCTGTTGCATTTGCACAACCTCCCGTACCTGTAACTGTATACGTAATCGTTGCGGTTCCTGCTGCTACTCCTGTAATCACTCCTGTTGAAGCATTTACTGTAGCAATCGTTGTATCACTTGATGTCCAAGTTCCTCCACTAACTGTAGAGGCAAAAGTGGTAGTGTTACCAACACAAACAGCTTGTGTCCCTGATAATGTACCTGCCGATGGCGCAGCTGTAACTGTAACAGTTCGTGTTGCTGTTGCATTTGCACAACCTCCCGTACCTGTAACTGTATATGTAATCGTTGCGGTTCCTGCTGCTACTCCTGTAACTAATCCGTTAGCATCAACTGTAGCTATAGTATTATCTGAACTTGACCACGTGCCATTTTGAACAATAGTTCTTCCTGTGGTCCAATTTGATGTTGTGCCTGTTAATGCAAAATTATTTAGTGTACCGTTAGAAGGACTTCCTCCGTTGTAATTTGCACCACTTTGATCATTTACAGTAATTATTCCTGTATTTGTTTGATTGGCTATTCCTTGGTCAAATCTATAAAGCAATCTTAAATCTGCCTGAGGGGATGCTAAAGTGTTCATTGCTGCTAGAATTTGAGCTTGTGTTTTAGCAGAAGACCAAATACGTAATTCCGCCATTTTTACATTAGCGGTTTGAACTCCCCAATTATCCTTGCCAACAAAACAATTATTTCTTATAATATTTTCGGTATTTATAGCCCAAGAATTACTAGACACAGTTAACACTCCATTAACGTATATTCCTGCAAATGAACCATTTCTAACTGCAGCAATATGTACCCACTCATTTAATGGCATAGGTGTAGGACTGATAATAAAATCTTGCTGTCCTGCAGCATTTATATTAACGAATCCAGGTTTACCACTAGTAGCTTCGCTTAAAATCAATACAACATTACTGTTATCTGGACCATTCCCAAAGTCTATAAATCTCTGATAAAATGCATGAGATTTGATATATACCCAGCCTTCTATTGTATAGGTGTTATCATCAAAATAAACAGCTGAAGGAGCGCTTACATAATCGTCACTTCCGTCAAGATCTAATGCTGAACCAGTTATTGAAACACCTGGAGAACTATTAGTTGCAGTAAATGTTGTTGTGCTTCCAACACATACCGCCTGAGTACCCGATAATGTTCCTGCTGATGGTGCAGCTGTTACTGTCACTGTACGTGTAGCTGTTGCATCTGCACAACCACCTGTACCTGTTACTGTATACGTAATCGTAGCTGTACCAGACGCTACTCCCGTAATCACTCCTGTTGAAGTATTTACTGAAGCAACTGTGGTATCACTCGATGTCCAAGAACCTCCTGAAGTTGTAGAAGAAAAAGTTGTTGTGCTTCCAACACATACCGCCTGAGTACCCGATAATGTTCCTGCTGATGGTGCAGCTGTTACTGTCACTGTACGTGTAGCTGTTGCATCTGCACAACCACCTGTACCTGTTACTGTATACGTAATCGTAGCTGTACCAGACGCTACTCCCGTAATCACTCCTGTTGAAGTATTTACTGAAGCAACTGTGGTATCACTCGATGTCCAAGAACCTCCTGAAGTTGTAGAAGAAAAAGTTGTTGTGCTTCCAACACAAACTGCTTGTGTGCCTGATAATGTACCTGCTGATGGTGAAGCAGTAACTGTTACTGTACGTGTAGCTGTTGCATCTGCACAACCACCTGTACCTGTTACTGTATACGTAATCGTAGCAGTTTGACACATTTCTACTTGAAAATTCATGTCTCCGGGATAACCCACATTTAACGTGTGAAATGATTGTCCACCAGCATATGAATCCGTTAAACCTGTATAACCAGTCGAATAGTTGATTATTTCAAAAACATACTGCTGTCCCGCTACTAAAGCTGGAGCTGTTGGAAATTCAAAAGTTGCTAAATCTTGCCAATTAGTGAAAGAAGGCATATTTGTGGCAACATTAGATGTTGCTATAATAGTACCTCCAAATGCCGAAGCAAGAGTATTGCCATTATATGCACGGAGTACAAGCTGCGGTGAACCGGTAGGCCATAATGTTAATTTTATTTTTGATAAATTACCCGATGAAAGTGCTGTAAAAGATTGACCTATTTGATCACCTCCTGAAGCATTAGCTATATTGGTAACCCCATTTAAATTTGATGCAGTTATTGTTCCACAGCTAGGTGCAACACCCGTAATCACTCCTGTTGAAGGGTTTACTGTAGCAATAGATGTATTACTTGATACCCATGTTCCTCCTGAAACTGTTGATGAAAACGTAGTTGTACTTCCAACACATACCGCCTGAGTACCCGATAATGTTCCTGCTGATGGTGCAGCTGTTACTGTTACTGTACGCGTAGCTGTTGCATCTGCACAACCACCTGTACCTGTTACTGTATAGGTAATCGTAGCAGTACCAGCTGACACTCCTGTAATCACTCCTGTTGAAGTGTTTACTGTAGCAATAGTTGTATCACTCGATGTCCAAGTTCCGCCAATAACTGTAGAGGTAAAAGTAGTAGTGTTACCAACACAAATCGCTTGTGTGCCTGATAATGTACCTGCCGATGGCGCAGCTGTAACTGTAACCGTTCGTGTTGCTGTGGCATCTGAACAACCTCCTGTTCCAGTTGCTGTATATGTAATTGTTGCTGTACCAGCTGCTATTCCTGTAACAAGTCCTGTTGAAGTATTTACAGTAGCAATCGTTGTATCACTTGATGCCCAAGTTCCGCCTGTTGTTACAGAAGGGGTTTGTGAAGAAGCTCCTGCTAAAATTCCCATTTGCGGCCTTAGAGAATTATTATAATATGTTCCAGATGCGCCTAAACAGCCAACGGATAAATATCCTGTGTTCATTCGCCCAGCAGGAATATTAACATAACCTACTTCATCCGAAACATTTTGACCAGCACTAGTTCTACATATCTGAACTAATAAATTAGATGTGCCATCCCAAATAATTGGTGTATTAAATGTAAATTGCCTCCAAGCATTATTCAAGGTACCAGCATCCGTAATAGTCCCTCTTGATGTTGGAGCTGGTAAAAAATTTGAAGATGTAAAAGTATTAATAGATGTAAGATCAGCAAAACAATCAGCAGTAATTGTCGAAGTAGTGTAATCCGTTTTTACAAACCATGAAATTCCATTGATATTTTGACCGGCGCTTAGACCAGCTTGAGAAAGTTCAGCTGCGGTTAAAATAACTTGAACTTTAGCACTACTAAATGAAGTTGGAATAAGATTATATGCTTCTGACTGATTATAACCCGTGAATCCAAGACTTAAATTTGATGGAGCAGGCTGACCTGCAATAAATTGAGTTGTACCACCTATACAAATAGCTTGATTACCAGTTAATACTCCAGCATATGGCGCAGCTGTAACTGTAACAGTTCGTGTTGCTGTAGCATCTGAACAACCTCCTGTGCCTGTTACTGTATAGGTAATCGTAGCAGTACCAGCTGACACTCCTGTAATCACTCCTGTTGAAGCATTTACTGTAGCAATTGTTGTATCATTTGATGTCCATGTACCTCCTGAAGCTGTAGATGTAAAAGTGGTAGTGTTACCAATACAAATCGCTTGTGTGCCTGATAATGTACCTGCTGTTGGTCCTGCAGTAACTGTAAAAGTTCTAGTTGCTGTACAAGCATTTGAATCTGTAACCGTACAAATATATGTACCTGGAGTTAGACCTGTAGCTGTTGAAGTTGTGCCTCCTGATGGTGACCATGAAAAAGTGTAAGGCCCTGTACCTCCTGAAGGTATAACACTTGCAGAACCTGATGAAGCACCATTACATAATGTAATTTGTTGCGTGCCCGTAAGGGTCAATGCTGTTGGTTGGGTAATAGTAAAATTTTGTGAAACAGTACATCCATTCGCATCAGTGACAATACATGTCCATATTCCTGCTGTTAAACCGGTAACAGAACGCGTTCCGTCTCCTGTTGGGTTACCTGGCGTCCAATTATAAGTATACCCCCATTCCCCTCCTGTTGGAATATTAATCGATGCAGCACCTGTTGAGGCTCCATTACATGCAACATTAGTTTGAGACAATGGCGTTACAACAAGAGCTGTTGGCTGTGTAATAGTAAGACTTCGAGATGTCGTACATCCATTTGCATCAGTAACAGTACAAGTATATGTTCCTGCTGTTAAACCTGAAGCTGTTGAAGCTGTACCTCCTGATGGTGACCACAAATAAGTATAGGGAGCTGTACCTCCTGATGGTGTGATACTTGCCGATCCATTTGAACCCCCGTTACACGGAACGTTTAATTGCGTGAAAGTAGTTGATAAAGTTGAAAGAGTACCTGCTATTGGTATATTCTGTGAAGTGGCTCCTGTTGAAGTTATTTGAATGTTTCCGCTCGGACTACCCGAAGCAGATGACGCTAATCTTACATAGACAGTAGTTGCATTCAATGTTCCTGATGCCGTTATTGTTAGACTTGAGGAATAACCTGAGTTTGACGTCAAAGACACCTCAAAACCAGTTGGAGCCGTAACAACAACATTATTTGTTAAATTTGACCCAGAAACTGTAAAAGATTGTGCAGCAGAAACAGAACCGCTACATGAATTAAAATTTGTAAAATTACTAGATGTGTTTACAGTTGGCACACTATCATTGTCTGTAATGGTAACTGCACATGTGGCATTTAATATTGAAGCATTAACTGGATCAGTAATAGTTACAGTAAAATTTTCTGTTGCTTCTGCAGCGCTATCGTTAATAATTGTTATAGTTATTGTTTGTGTTGTTTGACCTGGAGAAAAAGTAATTGTCCCACTACCTAGTGTATAATCTGATCCAGCTATTGCAGTGCCATCAGCAGTGGCATAATTAACTGAAACAGTATTAGAACTAGTTGCAGATAAAGTAACTGTAAGCGTTATTGTTGTTGTACCTTCATTTACAGTAGCTGTTTGTTGTATTGATACAGAGGGCAAAGATCCTAAATAATTATTTAGCGCATCCAACAAGCCATTAGTTGCCGCATTACCAGAAACCGTTCCAGGTACAGGCGATATACTTAAAGACTGACCGTTAAAAGTTAATCCTATATACTTTGTATCATTTATTACATAAGTTGATGAGCCATTAAAACCATTTGTAGCTAGGGTGAAATTACTCCCTGTTTGAGGTTGAAAAACCAATGTTGTAACGGTTCCGCTTGGAGCTCTCCATTTAACAAATCCATTTATGGTATGCTCAACACCATTAGCATCTGTAATAATAACCATACCGATAATATCATTACCTTGGGCTACAAATATACTTGATGTTGAATTTTGAGCAAATTGAATATTTGTCCATCCTAAACCAGAGGCTCCACTTAAATAATAAGCATTAGTAGATTGATTGTTTGCGGTATTATTTCCTACAAAGCCATTTGTAAAGGGAACACTAATTAAATTTTGAGAAGATACATTTATCGAAAATGCAACAAAAAGATATAATATTATTTTTTTCATACACATAAATTTGCGCAAATATAGAAAAATTATAGTTTGTTTAACATTTTATTACGCATTTTAGTGTGTATTTTTTTAAATATTCGTTGTGAAAAACGCATATCTAATGTGTATTTGTTTCAAAATTTATAACCCTTTCATAACAAAAAAAGCCCCGACAATGTCGGGGCTTTTTAGCTTGTTACAATTTGTTATCTCTGCATGTTTTTTGCCTCAATACTCATGGTGGCATGAGGTACAAGTTTTAATCGTTCTTTATTTATTAGTTTACCTGTTACCTTACAAATTCCATAGGTTTTGTTTTCAATTCGAATTAATGCGTTTTTTAAATCGCGAATAAATTTTTCTTGACGAATAGCTAATTGAGAATTAGCTTCTTTACTCATCGTTTCACTTCCTTCTTCAAAAGCTTTGAATGTAGGGGAAGTATCATCCGTTCCGTTATTTAAATCATTTAAATACGCGCTTTTTATTAATTCTAAATCATTTTTAGCTTTATCTAATTTTGCTAAAATTAATTCTTTAAATTCTACTAATTCAGCATCTGAATATCTTACATTTTCATCTACCATAATTCACTCTATTTTGGTTAATACTAATTTATTTTGTAATGGCTAATTTTGTTTGAATACCATCAAACTCAATTTCTATGCCGTTTTGCATTTCATCAACAAAAGAAATACTTTCTGTTAATGTCTCTGATGTAATGTAGTCTTCATTTGCCTGCACTGCCTCATACACATTTTCTTCTTTTTGAATCTGAACTTTAATTTTATCGGTCACTTCAAATCCAGAATCTTTTCTGATGTTTTGAATACGATTGACTAACTCTCTTGCTATTCCTTCTTTTCTCAAATCATCAGAAATAGTAATATCTAACGCTACTGTTATTCCATTTGCATTGGCTACTAACCAACCCGGAATGTCTTGTGAAGTTATCTCCACATCGTCGGATGCTAAAGTTAGGCTTTTTCCAGAAAGTACAATTTCTAACACTCCTTCTCTATCTAATTGATTAATTTGATCTTGATTAAAATTTTGTATCTCTTTGGAAATCAAACCCATATCTTTTCCAAAACGAGGACCTAAGGTCTTAAAGTTTGGTTTAATTTGTTTCACTAACACCCCTGACGCATCATCTAAAAGTTCGACTTCTTTGACATTTACTTCAGCTTTAATTAAGTCGGAAATAGCTTCAACTTCTGCTCTAAAAATCTCGTCAAGTACTGGAATCATTATTCTTTGCAGAGGTTGACGTACTTTAATCATTTCCTTTTTGCGCAGCGATAATACCAATGATGAAATAGTTTGCGCCTTTAACATTTTGCTTTCCAGTGATTTATCAACAAAGTTTTCAACCGAAACGGGGAAATCAGCAACATGTACACTGCCGTGTTTTTCCTGTTGTGTTACCTCATTTAAGTCCTTATAAAGTTGCTCCATAAAAAACGGCGCAATAGGCGCGCTTAGCTTAGAAACAGTGAGTAAACACGTATAAAGCGTTTGATATGCGGCGATTTTATCTTGAGCGTATTCGCCTTTCCAGAATCTTCTTCTACACAAACGAACATACCAGTTACTTAAATTTTCCTGAACAAAATCTGAAATAGCACGGGCTGCTTTTGTCGGTTCATAATCTGCATAAGCGGCATCAACTACTTGAATTAACGTATGTAATTCAGATAAAATCCAACGGTCAATTTCTGGTCGGTCTTGTAGTGGCACTTCGGCTTCAGAATACGTAAACCCATCAATATTTGCATATAAAGCAAAGAACGAATAGGTATTATAAAGTGTTCCAAAGAATTTTCGGCGCACCTCAGCCACACCTTCAATGTCAAATTTCAAGTTGTCCCAAGGGTTGGCATTTGAAATCATATACCAACGTGTAGCATCAGGACCATATTCTGCCAAAGTAGTGAATGGATCCACCGCATTACCTAAACGTTTTGACATTTTTTGTCCGTTTTTATCCAAAACCAATCCGTTTGAAACTACATTTTTGTATGCAATTTTATCAAAAACTAAGGTTCCAATGGCGTGTAACGTATAAAACCAGCCACGCGTTTGGTCTACACCTTCGGCAATAAAATCAGCCGGGAAGGCTTTATTTTCGTCAATTAAGTCTCTATTTTCAAATGGATAATGCCATTGAGCATAAGGCATTGCGCCCGAATCGAACCAAACATCAATTAAATCGGTCTCGCGTTTCATTGGTTTGCCTGAAGGAGAAACTAAAATAATTCCGTCAACCACATTTTTATGCAAATCGACTAAATCATAATTGGCTTCACTCATATCCCCCACTTTAAATCCTTTATACGGATTTTCTGTTTGGAAACCTGCAGCAATAGCTTTTTCGATTTCATTGTATAATTCTTCCACAGAACCTACTAATAATTCTTCCGTTCCATCTTCACTTCTCCAAATTGGTAATGGAATTCCCCAATATCTTGAACGAGACAAGTTCCAATCGTTGGCGTTTTTTAACCAATTTCCAAAACGTCCTTCTCCAGTTGCTTTTGGTTTCCAGTTGATGGTTTCGTTTAAATCGAACATTCTATCTTTGATTTCGGTTACTTTAATAAACCAAGAATCTAACGGATAATATAAAATTGGCTTGTCGGTTCTCCAACAATGTGGGTAACTGTGAACGTATTTTTCTACCTTAAAGGCTTTGTTTTCTTCTTTTAATTGGATTGCAATTTCTACGTCGGCAGAGCGTTCTGGCGCTTCGCCTTCATTATAGTATTCATTTTTAACGTATTTCCCAGAATATTCGCCTAGATTTGAAATGAATTTTCCTTGCAAATCTACTAAAGGAACTGCATTTCCATTTTCATCTAATACCAACATCGGCGGTACTTCTGGAGTAGCTTCTTTGGCTACTTTCGCATCATCTGCACCGAAAGTAGGAGCGGTATGCACAATTCCTGTTCCGTCTTCAGTAGTAACAAAATCTCCAGCAATTACTCGAAAGGCATTTTCAGGGTTTTGATACGGTAATGCTAATGGCATTAATTGTTCGTAACGAATTCCTACTAAATCTGAACCTTTACATTCGGCTAAAATTTTGAATGGAATATTTTTATCTCCAGCTTTGAAATTTTCGAAATCAGATGATTCTGTGCTTGTAAAAAATCCTTTTCCAAACTGTTTCCCAACTAAATTCTTAGCTAGAATAACATTTACAGGCTCAAAAGTATATTGATTGAACGTTTGAACTAAAACATAATCGATTTTTGGCCCAACAGTCAATGCTGTATTTGATGGCAATGTCCAAGGCGTAGTCGTCCAAGCTAAAATATGTATGTCTCCAAAACCTTGTAAAAAGTTTGGCAATGTGTCTTCTTTAGTTTTGAATTGTGCTACAACAGTGGTATCGGTAACATCTCTATATGAACCTGGCTGATTTACTTCGTGCGAAGATAAACCTGTTCCTGCTTTTGGCGAATATGGCTGAATGGTGTAGCCTTTGTATAGTAAATCTTTGTTGTAAATTTGTTTTAGCAACCACCAAACCGATTCCATATATTTGGATTTATACGTCACATACGGATCTTCCATATCTACCCAATAGCCCATTTTCTCGGTAAGATCATTCCAAACATCTGTATAGCGCATTACTGTTCGTTTACACGCTTCGTTGTATTCGGTAACTGAAATGGTTTTTCCAATGTCTTCTTTGGTAATGCCTAATTCTTTTTCGGTGCCTAATTCTACAGGCAAACCGTGTGTGTCCCAACCTGCTTTACGCTTAACTTGGTAGCCTTTTTGAGTTTTATAACGACAAAATATATCTTTAATCGCACGCGCCATAACGTGGTGAATTCCAGGTAATCCATTTGCAGATGGTGGCCCTTCAAAAAACACGTAGGGTGTAGCTCCTTCACGAGAAGTTACTGATTGTTCAAAGATGTTATTTTTTTTCCAAAAATCAAGAACTTCAGATGCTACTGTTGGCAGGTCAAGTCCTTTGTATTCAGTAAATTTTGTGCTCATTTTGTCGTGTACTTAAATCAATTTGCGAAAGTAATGATTTATAGGTAAAAGGCAAAAGGTAAAAGGTAAAAGTTGTGTGTTAAGAAAAAACTTCTTTTAACACAGCAAGGGATTTAGGTTGTTTGAAACCGTCTAAGTGTAGCGTGTAATAATCGAGTAGCACTTTTAGTAATATTTGCCGTTCAATGCCTACAAAAACCTTTTGATTGCCATCAAATTTTAAGTGTATCAATTTTTTGAATAAAGTCGTTTCGTGTTGGTTTAAAGCAGTCATACTTTGAAAAGGCGTAAAAAACCCTTCTGATTTATCAAAAAAAGGAAAATCTATTTCGGTTGTATCGGGATAAAAACCCAAATGTTTTGTGAGCTCTAAAAGTACGATCAAATGAAAATTAGCTGCTTCTTCATGCGCATCTAACCACAACATGGCTGTTTCTAAAAAAGTAAATAATTTTTCGTTTTTTTCTTCCTCTAAAATACTGTAATGTAAAATTTCAGATAGAAATAAGACGACTGTGCTCTTAACAATGTCGGTGTAAATAGATTGATAAACGTGTGCAAGCTTTACTTCTTTAAAATGCTCTAGTGTACCTTTGTTTTTGTGGGTAGCTTCTATTTCAAGACTATTTAATGGCTGAAAGTAAGCAATGCGTTGGTTTGCTTTTTTTGACGAAAAAGCACTCTGGACAAAATAGGATTTAATACCATGATTTAAGGTGTAGCACTTTACGATCAAGCTTTTTTCTTGATATTTTAATGCGCTTAAGACAATGGCTTTGGTTTTAATGAGCATTACCTAACAATCATTATTTTTTTTACCGTTGTTTCTGCTCCATCTGCAGCGCTAACAAACACCATATACACACCAGATGCTACTTTGTATTTTCCAAAAGCAGTGGTATCCCATTCTACTGTTCCGCCTTGAGAAGTGGTTTCAAAAACTAAATTGCCTTCTATATCTGTAATTTTTACATTCACTTTGTCCATTAATCCCGCTATCTTTACGGTTCCTGTGTAATCTGGTCGAATGGGGTTTGGATATACATAAACTGCTTCTAAATTATCACTACCTTTGGTTGATGAGCCTAAAAATGAAACGGTTCCTTTATCTGTAGCAAAAAAAACTTCCCCCGAAACTTCATCAATTTCAATATCTAATACATTGTTACTCGGTAAAGGCGAATTTTCTTTGGTAAATCGATGCAAGGTTGTTTTGCCATTTGCACTTACATGAAAAACCCCTGCATCAGCAAGTGCAATCCATTTGTTATTTGAACCGTCGACATAAATGTCTTGTATCATTTGTTGGTAAAACAATTCCTGCGCTAAATCGCCTTCCTGAATGACAATGTTTGTTGCTGTTAATTCATTTTCTGAAATAAAACGGTCCACACTAGAAATGATTCGCAATCCTTTATAAGTGCCAATCCACAACTGTCCTTTTTTGTCGACAGCCACACAACGCACATCTTTATCAGGCAAACCATTATCTAAGCCTACAACAATAAACTTATTGTTATATTTTTCGTTAAAACCAATAACGCCATTCAAAAAAGTAGCTATCCATTTTGTGCCATTTTTATCAATATCAATATTCCCGTAGCGTTCGTTTGTAACATCAGAAATAACATTTGTTAAATCATATGACTGCCAATTGTTTCCTGGTTTTAGCACCTTTAAAGCTTTATTAACATAGGCGTTTGCTAACCAAATATTCCCGTCTTTATCTTGTTTTAGTCCATTAGGGCGAACAGATTTATACGTTGGGTCGGGAAGATAGGTTAAACTCTCCAAACCTGATGTTCCAGTGTTTAAATGGTTCAACAGCGTTACGTCGGTTTTGTTTACAACTTTTAATAAGCCACTATGGTTAGAGCAAATGTATTTTTCTGTTTTATTTTTAGTGTTTTCTAAAATAGTTCCTAAAGAAACGGCATTAAATAATGCGCCCTTTGGAATACTACTCCATCCTGATTGAGGAGCAAAAACACTTATGCCTTCTTGTTTATAATCGGGTGCATACGTGCGGTCATAACTGCCGTGTGTAAGCCATAATTCGTCGGTTGTTTTTTTTATTTTAAACGAATAATCTTGAATAGGACCGTTTGGAGATAGTAAAGTAAATTGATTCGTAGCAGGAATGGAAGATTCAAACAGCCCGTTTTTACTTGTGCCAATGTATAGTTTATTATTTAGAATTGCTGCGCCAGTGAAATAATCTGAAATACCTGTTATTTGATACGTTATTGATTGTAAAGCTAAGGACGTATTGAAAACATGAATTTGATAATTGGCATGCGCCACTAAATATGTTGCGCTTGTTTTTAATTTTATTCCAACGGAACCAAAAGAAGCAAATGACTGAGGAATAGCACCCACAAACTTATATAACATATTGTTTGAGTTCATCCCAATCAGTTGATTATTAAACGTAACTAAGCTTAGCCAATAGCCGCCATCAAAAACACTCCATTGCGAATAATCATATAGAAAAGGATTGGATAAGGCTGCTTTTTTGATTCCTTGTGTTCTCGTAACCGCATAAATTTGATTATTAAAAACGGTGGTTTGTAACACATCTAGTAGTTCGCCCGATGAACCAATGTAATAGGTTTCGTCTATTTCCAGATTCGTTAAATCAAAAACAGTGATTCCGTATTGAGTGCTTACATATATTTTACCATTGAATTCATAAAAGTCATTTATTCTTTTAGAATTAGGTGGCACAGGAACTTCTAAAATAATATCGGGCTTATTTACTATAGTACCATCTGGTTTAATAATAATGATTTGGCCATTTTCATTTCCTATAAAAGTGTGCTTTGTAGATGTATGAAAAAGCGTAGTAATCTCATTAGGTTTTAAATCATTAATAGACGTATACGTCGTGAGATTATTTGTGTTCAAATCTTTACTAAAAACAGCATTTTTTGTAGACGCAAAAATAGTTTGATTACCCGCACAAACATCAGTAATTTCATTAAACGAAAAATAACCCTTCCACAAGTTCTGTTGTGCCTGAACCTGTGTAATAAAAAGGATAAGTATTCCGAGGAATTTTTGCATCATACCTATACGTTGTAGCTTGAGAAATTCTTTTCAACAATACTACTCAAAAACGAGCACATTCGCAAATTATTGCGATAGAATTAATTTTTATGTCTTAATGCCGAAAGCACTTTTTGAGCGGTTTGAAAGTCTTCTTGAACAGCTACATTCAAAAACGGCGCATATTTTACTTGTTCACACGTATGCAACAATCGAAGTGTATTTTCGATAATTTCTTCTGAATAATTAGCTTCTCGCAATCCTTTTTCAATACTTGTTTTATCCGTAAAACCGCCTTCAAAATTTATTTTTTGTGATAAAGTTGCAAGAAGTATGCGTTCCATTTTTTGATACATTTTTTCTTTATCAAAAGTGTCCTGCTCATCAAGTATTTCCATTTGATAACTTGGCGTTTCGACTTTTATTTCTTCTTTAATTACAAACTCGTTAGTTGAGTCATAAACTTGATTTTTTATGTTGTTTTTCTTTTTTAAATACCAAAAAATTACACTTGATGCGAGTAAAAAGAGTGCTACACCAACAAGGTATTTGATTCCGCTGCCAGGCGCACTTTGTGGTTCTGAAAAATCTTTAACAACGCTATTTTTTTTGTTGGCATTTGAATGATTAATAGGTGTGTTTTTGCCTTGCTGAATTATCATTTTTAACGGCTGGGCAGTAATGGTTTCGTATTTTTTTGTTTGACTATTAAAAAATGTGAAAGTTTGTTCTGGAAAACGCAACTCCCCTTTTTTAGTAGGTATAAGTGTATAACTATCTGTTATTTTACCCGTCATTCCATATACATTATCTTTGATTTCTTCGGTGTGCTTTGGTTCAAAAACCTCAACGTTTTGGGGAAATATAGGTTTTGGAAGGTCAAATAATTTCAAGTTTCCTGAACCCGAAACGATAAATTTCATTTCAAAAGATTCGCCTGTTTTGCCTGCATTTTTATCTACTACTACTGTAAAATCAAAGTCTCCTACAGCGCCTGTGAAATTTTTTGGTTTTCCGTTTTCTGGAAGGGGTTTTACATTAATTTTTAACGCATTAGACACAACTATTTTTCGAGTAGTATCGAAAACTGGGTCGTCAAAAAAATCTAATTCTCCAGTTGGATACGCAATATTAAGATCTAATGTGATAGGATTAATTGTGAGCAAACCCGTTTTCTGAGGATAAAGTAAAGCCGTTCTGAACGCTTTGGTGTAATAGGTTCGACAGTTTACATAGACCTCTTGCCAATCGTCGTAATTGACATTATCTGTTTGACTCCAAAAGTTATTGTATTTTGGATAATTTATTTTATTTTCTTGTTCAATTCTAAATTTTGGGTGCAAATAAATCCGATACGTTACCTCAACGGGCTCATTGATAAAAACTTCTTTTTTTGTTAGTTCTGCTTCAATAAAAATAGCTTGATTTTTTGAAGGTATTGTTTTGTTGGCATTTATTTGATAGGTGTTCCCTGAAGCATTTGCGGTTGATTCTTTTCGTTTTTGATTGTTTACTACAAGCTGAATGGGTTTTGAAAAATAGGCTTTGCCTTTATACACAATTGAAGCGGCCTGAATTGTATATACACCTGCTTTAGTGGCCTGAAGGGCATACGAATATTGCTGTGAAGCAGAATAAGCACCATTTACAATGTTTTCTGAAGCACTAACAAACGGTCCAGCCACTTCAAAATTTCCAAAACGTGGCGGTTCAAAATTTTGACCATTGTTGTTAAATACAAAATCTAATTGAATGGTTTCGCCCACCATTATATTCGTTTTACTTACACGTGCCTCTAATTTCACTTGAGCAAAAGTGAAATACGTAACTAAAAAAAGAAATGCTGTTAAAATATTCTTTTTCATTTGTAACGAATTATTTTTAAAGGTCATTTGTTTTAATTTCATTGTATGTGTTTACCAATCCTTTTCTGTTTCAAGAGTTTGTGTTTTTCCGCGTTGTGCATTGGCTTTTTCTTGCACTCTTTTTTCTTCTTTACCTATGGCATTTAAAATATTTTCCATACGCTGTTTGTTGGTTCCTTTTGGCTTAGATTGAGATTGATTATTTTTGTTTTTTTGAGAATTTTTATTCTTGTCTTTATTGTTTTTTGGTTGTTTTTTATCCTTATTCTTCGGTTTATTTTTTGGAGGCGGATTTTGTTTCAATTTTCGTTGAGCAACTGCTAAATTATAGCGTGTTTCTTCGTCTTTTGGGTTGTTTTTTAAGGCGTTTTTATAACTTTCAACGGCTTTGTCATATTTTTTTTCTCGCATATACACATTTCCTAAATTATGATAGACTTTGTGTTTTTCAGCTTTCGTTTTAGCAGTTGAAAGTGCTAGTTTATAATTTTGTTTTGCTTCGTTATATTGCTTTGATTTATAAATGGTGTTTCCTAAATTGTATGTTGCTTGATTTTGTTGTTTTTTGGAATTATTCTTTACTTCTCTTAATTGCACTTCCTTTTGTTTTAACGCAAGGTTTTTTTGATTTACTTCTTGCTGTGAAAAAACAACCGAAATAAATAAAAGCAAGCTTATTTGTAGTAGTATTTTATTCATTTTTCTCTCTTTTAATTCTTTGTGCAAAAGAAAATAGGTTATTTTCAATAAAAAATACATCTAGTAAGAACAGCACTAAAGCCACACCTAAAAACCATTGAAATTGCGATTTTTGTTGGGCAATTTGTTGCGATTTAACCGTTGCTTTTTTCATAGATTGGATTTCTTTTTTAACAAGCGCGACAACCTCATCTGTTTGGTTGGCATAAATGTAACTCCCAGATGCATTTTTTGCTATATTCTCTAAAACAGTTTCTTGAAGTTTGGTAACAACTTCTCTTCCTTCTTTATCTTTTTTAACTTGAGGTTCGCCGTATTCATCAATAAAATAAATAGGGCCTCCTTGAGGTGTTCCTATTCCAATAGTAAGTACTTTAACTTCTTTATCTTTAGCATAAATAGCTGCTTTTTCAGCCGCTTCTTCGTGGTCTTCTCCGTCTGAAAGTAAAATGAGTACTTTTCCCGCATTAGGATTGTCAAAAAAGTCAACTCCTGTTTTTAGTGCTGTATTAATAGCGGTTCCTTGAGAAGAAATTAAATCTGTATTTATCGTTTGTAGATACATTTTAGCCAATGCATAGTCTGTTGTCATTGGTAAAACAGGATAAGCATTACCTGCATAAGCAACCATACCCATTCGCTCCGCATTTAACTGGTTCACTAATTGTGAAATAATTTGTTTGGCACGTTCTAAACGATTTGGAGAAACGTCTTTACAAAGCATGCTTTTTGAAACATCTAAGGCAAAAACAACCTCAACTCCTTGCGCAGTAACGCTATTTTTTTCAGTACCAAATTTAGGATTAACTAGTGCTAAAACGCTGAAAAAAAGAATCGTTAAAAAAAGAATAAATCTAAATTGTTCGTGATTTACGGTGCTAAATTTTACAATTTTTTGTAAAGCAATCGGATTTCCGAACTCCAACTGTTTTTTTCTTTGCCAGTTTAAATAATAATGCCTTACTACTACGAATAAAGGAATAAGTAGCAACAAAAGAAAATATAGGTGTTTTTCTATCGTAAACATTAAATAAAACTTTTATAAATTAATTTTTTTAGGGCAAATTCAACAGCTAAACAAGCTATTGCTAGTAGTAACCAAAAACGAAATTCTTCTTGAAATTTTAAGTGTTTTTGCTCTCTAATTATTGTTTTTTCTAATTGATCTATTTCATTATATATAGCCGCTAATTTTTCATTTGATGTCGCTCTAAAATATTTTCCTTTCGTCGTTGACGCAATTTGTTGCATCAATGCTTCATCAATTTCAACCTGCTGTTTTTGATACAATATATTTCCGTTAGCGTCTGTAGTATAAGGCACATTTGCTATTCCGTTTGTGCCCACACCTATTGTATATACCTTTATTCCATACGCTGTAGCAATTTCAGCAGCAGAAATTGGATCTAGACTGCCTTTATTATTTACCCCGTCTGTAAGCAATATAATAATTTTTGTTTTTGACTTACTTGTTTTTAGTCTGTTTATAGCTGTAGCTAAACCAATGCCTATTGCCGTACCATCTTCTAAAACATATCCATTGTATTGAACGTCTGCTAAAGAAGTGAGCACCATTTGATGATCTGAAGTAACTGGTGTTCTGGTATAACTTTCGCCTGCATATACCACTAAACCAATACGGTCATTTGTCCTGTTTTTTATAAAATCTGCTGCTACTTTTTTGACTGCTTCTAATCGGTTTGGTTTTAGATCCGTTGCCAACATTGAACCTGACACATCGGTGGCAATTACAATATCAATTCCGTTTTTATAACTTGTGAAGTTAGATTTTTCAGTACTAATGGGTCTTGCAAGAGCCAACACCATACCTACAAAAGCTACTACGCGTAACACCCATAAATAAGGTCTAGTACGTGTACGCCACGTTTTTGTTTGTTCATCAGTAGCTATCTGACTTACTTTTAAAGTAGGTTGAGCGTGTGGTGCTACTTTCACATACCAAAAAATAAAAAAAGGGACCAGAATGAGTAATCCTAGTAATTCTGGATGTAAAAACGAGTTACTCTTCATCTTCGTCTAGAATGAGTTGGATACTGTTTTTTATTTTTTCAATAAAATTAGTTTTCTCTTTATCGGTTGTTCTACAAAAAATCCGAACGGTTTTTAAACTGGTTTCATCATGTAAAACTAAAATTATACCTGTAATTTTTTCAATTTCTCCATTAGTTAAAAACTCAAAATTTGACACTAATTCGTCCCCTTCAACACCATTTTGATTTTTAAATTTTTTGGCATCTACTTTTAATTTTTTTACACCTTGTTGAAGCAAAAGGGCTTGCTCATAATCAATAATTCCTACTAACTCAAATTTAGTAGTATCTTTAAACGCTTTCGTTTCAACAGAAATAGCAATATTATCTTTTAAACTATTCCACTTAAAAGTAGCTGTTGATTTTATACTAGGAGCAATGCTATCTGAGGCGTTTCGTTCTAAGGCTTTTGGCGTGGTGATTTGTATCGCAGGATAACCATATTCAGACGTTACCCAATCTTTGGCTAAATAATAATGTGAATCTTTGCCATTTTGGTATTGTAATAAGGCATCGTAAATGTTTTGATAGCCTAAATAGACTGTACCCGCAATTGCTGTTAATAAAAAACTAAGCACTACCGCAAATTGACGGTAATTTTTATTTTTAAATTGTCTTTTTTGTTCCGCTTCTAATGCTCTAGCTACACGTATTTCTTCGTTAGATTGTGGCAATTTATCATGAAATTCTTGAATACAAGTAAAAATTGTTTTTTGATCTTGAAGGAGAATTGTCTCATTTAATTTAGACTTAGCAAATTTTACTAAATCGGCATGTCGAAACACCTGTTCAAGGGATTGTAACGTAGTTTGGGAAATTTCTAATTTTTGTTCTTTTGTTTTTTGGTTAACCCGAATCAAAAATTCATCTGTCGTACTCTCTAGAGCGGGAATTTCTATTGTTACTTCAAAATACGATTTTATTAATTCTGTCGCTTTAGAATAAAATAGTTTAGGTTGTGTTTTTAAAGACTCTAACGATGAAAATTGTGTGGAAAAAAGCGTAAACGGCGGTGTATATTTCTCTCTTTTTAAATCATATTTAGCATGTATTCGTTTCATTAACCAATAAACGATTACCGGAACAATACCAAGAAATAAAAAGACTAAAATCACTTGCCAAAAAACTAATGGTTGAGCCTCATTTAAAGTTGTATTAAAGTTAATTGATTCATCTTGTTTAATGTCATATAAGGGTTGTTTAAGCGTATCAACTTCAACATCTTTTACTTCTATTGTTTGCTTTTGGGTGTTGATTTTTTGCTTATTGTACGCTATTTCAACCGAAGGAATGGTATAAGTGCCCGAATTAAATTGCGTGATGGTATATTTTTTTACTAATTGGTCAATGTTTTTTTGTCGAATCGTTTTAACAGGATGGTTTGTAACTACTTCCCATTTACCTATTGAATCTAGTTCAGGAAAAACAACTTGGTCTGTTTTTTTTGCATTAAGATGAAGTGTTAACGTAACTTGATCGCCAATTTTTATTGTTTTTTTATCAACAGAAGTCGTTACTGTTTGTGCAACAGAGGAGTAAAAACCAAACAATAACAGTACAATATACCTTTTCATTAACTTCTCGATTTAAAATACGTTAATAATTTAGAAACATAGCTTTCTTCGGTATGTGTATTAACTAAACCTGCCCCACATTTAGAAAAAGCGGAAAAACAATAGGCTTCTTGTGTTTTAAATTCATTTTCATAAGCATGGCGAACTTCTGGAGACTGTGTGTCTAGCCAAATATGGGCATTTGTTTCAGCGTCTACAACAGAAATTAAACCTAAGTTAGGGAGATGTTGTTCTCTTTTATCATACACTCTAATTCCAGTTACATCATGTTTTTTAGCTGCGATTTGAAGTGATTTTTGGTAATTTGAATCCCTGAAATCAGAAATTAAAAATAGTATGGCTTTCTTTTTCATGACTTGAGACACAAATTCTAAAGCTAAATGAATAGCTGTTTTGTTACTTTTAGGTTGCCATTCTACTAATTCTCTAATAATTCGCAATACATGCGTTTTTCCTTTTTTTGGTGGAATAAATAATTCTACTTGATCGGAAAAAAGCACTAACCCAATTTTATCATTGTTTTGTGTAGCTGAAAAAGCTAATGTAGCTGCGATTTCAGCAATAATTTCATTTTTATTTTGTAACGAAGAACCAAATGATTGTGACGCACTACAGTCGACCATTAAAAGAAGTGTTAATTCTCTTTCTTCTTCAAATACTTTTATATATGTATCATTATTTCGTGCGGTAACATTCCAATCAATAGCACGAAAATCATCTCCATATTGGTAGGGTCTCACTTCTGAAAACGTTACTCCCCTGCCCTTAAAAGACGAATGATATTGACCCGAAAAAAGATGATTGCTCAATCTTCGGGTTTTAATTTCTATCTTCTTTACTTTTTTTAGCAGTTCTTTAGTTTCCATTTTAGTTTAATTCGCCGTTTATGGGACTTGAACTTGATTTATTATTTTTGAAATGATAGCTTCAGTAGTAATGTTTTCAGCTTCGGCTTCATAAGTTATGCCTATTCTGTGGCGCAAGACATCATGTACTACCGCGCGCACGTCTTCCGGAATAACATACCCTCTTCGTTTAATAAAAGCATAGCATTTTGCGGCTAAAGCTAAATTAATACTTCCTCTAGGAGAAGCTCCATATTGAATAAACGGTTTAAGATTTTCTAATCTGTATTTTTCTGGGAAACGTGTAGCAAAAACAAGATTTAGAATATAGTTCTCAATTTTTTCGTCCATATATACTTCTTTAACCAATGCCTGCGCACGAAGAATTTGATCTACACTTACTACCGGATTTATAGAGGGTAATCCGCCTTGTAAACTCATTCTAATAATAGCCTGTTCTTCTTCCATTTTTGGGTAATCCACAATTGTTTTTAACATGAAACGATCCATTTGTGCTTCAGGTAACGGATACGTTCCCTCTTGTTCCACAGGGTTTTGAGTGGCTAATACCAAAAAAGGCGCATCAAGCTTATAGGAAACATCTCCTATTGTGACTTGTTTTTCTTGCATGGCTTCTAACAATGCCGATTGTACTTTAGCGGGAGCTCTATTGATTTCGTCTGCCAAAACAAAATTGGCAAATACAGGTCCTTTTTTAACTGTAAATGCATTTTCTTTTAAATTATACACCATGGTTCCTACTACATCTGCTGGTAATAAATCAGGGGTAAACTGTATACGACTAAACGAACCTTGGACCGCTTTTGACAAAGTATTTATTGCCAATGTTTTGGCTAATCCAGGCATTCCTTCTAACAAAATATGACCTTGTCCTAAAAGCCCTATCAACAAGCGTTCTATCATGTGTTTTTGACCTACAATAGTTTTGTTCATTTCAAAAGTCAATACTTCAATAAATGCGCTTTCTTGCTGTATTTTTTCATTAAGTGACGCCACGTCAATTGTTCCTGTTTGCTGTTCCATTTGTAGTATTATTTCAATTATGGATTTTAATTTTAATAATTGGGTGCAAATTGTAATTTTTAATTATTTTTTGATGTTAAGAGTCCGTTAAATTATATGTTTTGAAGATAAATTAGTTTGAAGAGCGACTTATGCGATTTAGTTTTGTTGTTTTTTATATATTTGAATATAAATTGAAACTATGTCAAACAAACTTTCTAGTCTTATTGCAGGCACCATGAACTGGGGTGTTTGGGGTAATAATTTAGCTAAAAGGGATATGCAAGAGCGCATTTTTGCTTATCTAAATCAAGGAATTACCTCTTTTGATCATGCCGATATTTATGGCGGATATACGACCGAAGCCTCCTTTGGAGAAGCGTGGCAAGAAATGAATATTACTAGAGATAACGTGCAATTCATTTCAAAATGCGGCATAAAATATGTTGGAGGAACTAGAAAATATGCTTTAAAGCATTATGATTATAGTAAATCCTATATTATTTGGAGCGTAGAACAGTCGTTAAAAAATTTACAAACAGAGTATTTAGATGTGTTATTGCTCCACAGACCAAGCCCTCTAATGCAAGCCGATGAAATTGCAGAAGCGGTAACTAAATTAAAAGAAACGGGAAAAATTAAAAATTTTGGCGTATCTAATTTTTCTGTTGAACAAACCGCTTTGCTTCAAAAAAACATTCCTATTTCTTATAATCAAATTCAATTTTCGGCAACGCATTTTGAACCTATGCTAAATGGAAGTATAGATTTTATGCAATTACATAGTGTTGTGCCAATGGCTTGGAATCCGCTAGGTGCTGTTTTTAAAGAAACAACCGAGCAAACCCAGCGTTTACATCAACTCCTTTCAAAACTTGAAACAAAATATGAATGTGGTAAGGAAATTATTTTGTTAGCGTGGATTTTGAAACATCCTGCGGGGATATTGCCTGTAGTGGGCACAACAAATCTAGATAGAATCACGAGTTTAGCTCACGTAAAAACGATAGCTTTATCAATAGAAGATTGGTTTGCAATATGGACAGAAAGTCAAGGAAAAAAAGTACCCTAAATTTTTATTCTTGAGTCGCTAAAAATTCAATATCCTCTAAAAGTTGATTCATGTTTTTTTCGCCTTTTTTAGTCTCATTGAGTAAGGTTCCATTATAAAACCCTCTGATTCGACCCTTTTGATCTACTAAGACAAAGTTTTCTGTATGAACCATGTCGTATAATTCTTCTGGCTTTCCTGTTTTTACAACTAAATAAGACTGTCTCGCAATTTTATAAATTTCTTTTTGATTACCTGTTACTAAATTCCATTTAACATCTAGTACACCTTTTGCTTTTGCATATTCTTTCAAAACCTCAACCGTATCCTCATCAGGAAAAACAGTATGAGAAAGTAATTTAACTTTTGGATTGTCTTTAATTTTATCTTGTAACCAAACCATATTTGTGGTCATCTTTGGACAAATGGTTTGACAAGTTGTAAAAAAGAAATCGGCTACGTATATTTTTCCTTCATAATCTTTATTCGTAATTGTTTTGCCGTTTTGGTTCGTAAATGAAAAGGGAGCGATTTTATGATTATAACCTATATGTTGAACTGTAGAATCTACTAATTCTGGATTTACATCACGTGGCGTATAAATAGGAAGGTTTCTTCTATTCATTAAAGAATAAATCGCTATAAAAATAGAGACTAATAAAATTGAAAAGCAAAAAATAAAAATAGTGCGTTTTTTCATTTTGGAAAAATATTTGTTGCAAAAATACACATTTCTAAATGGTCTTTATTGTTTTTTACCCTTGTAAAAACCTCCTTTCTGTTTTTTTTAGTATGTTTGTGTAACCAAAATGTCTACTGCTATGAAAAATATCTACTTAACTTTCTTTTGTTTATTTTCTGTTTTTATTTTTGGACAATTTAATAAAAACGCTCCTTGGAACGTATCAACAGCTGATGTTGTAAAAACAAATTTGTTTGAGCAAGAAGTTACTATTTTTAATAACTATTGGTTAAACAAAGATCGAACTAAAAAAGGAAGCGGCTTTAAACCCTTTAAAAGATGGGAATATCATTGGCAAAATCAGTTAAATGCGGATGGTACAATTATGACGCCTCAACAGCTATGGGAAGCATGGAATACTAAAAAAAATAGATCCACAAATAGAAGTTCAACCATTCAATCTTTACCGCCAAGTAATTGGGAGCCTGTAGGTCCGTTTACACATACCAATACAGGTTCTTGGTCTTCTGGACAAGGAAGAGTAAATGTAGTAGCTGTAGACCCGTCTAATCCTACAACAATATATATAGGTGCACCTGCCGGTGGGATTTGGAAATCAACAAACAGTGGCTCATCTTGGATACCTCTATCGGATGAGTTACCACAAATAGGTGTTTCAGGCATTGCTGTTGATCCTACAAACTCAAATATAATATATATTGCCACGGGGGACCGAGATGCGTCTGACACCTATTCTGTTGGTGTTTTAAAATCAACTAATGGCGGTATTTCTTGGAATACAACAGGTTTAAGCTTTACGGGGACTTCAAATTTTGCTGGCGATCTTATTATTCATCCGACAAACAATCAAATTATTTTATGTGCAACTAGCGCAGGAATTTATAGAACACTAGACGGCGGAACCACATGGACAGTGGAACAAACAGGTGATTTTTCTCAAGGTTCAATACGTTTTAAACCAACAGACCACACAATTGTATATGCTACTTCAAACAATAAATTTTATAAATCCACAAACACGGGAGATACGTTTACAAATATTACCTCTGGTCTTTCTGCTTCAGGCTCAACAGGGCGAATGATATTAGATATAACACCAGCTAACGCAAATTATGTGTATATTTTAAGCATTAATACAAGTAATGCTTTAAATGGTATTTATCAATCTACCAATAGCGGAACTTCATTTAATAAAACCTCTGGAACTACAGATATCTTAGAATCTACACAGGGTTGGTATGATTTAGCTTTAGCCGTTTCGCCTACGAATGCAAATGTTTTATTTACAGGATGTTTAAATATTTGGAAATCCTCAAATGGTGGTAGTACTGCTACAAAAGTAAACAATTGGAGTGCGCCATCTTCGGCTACTTATACACATGCCGATATCCATTTTTTACAATTTTTAAATGGAAAATTATATTGTGGAAGTGACGGAGGGGTGTATGTTAGCGAAGATAATGGTTTGTCTTTTAACGATTTAACGGGCGGTCTGCAAATTAGTCAATTCTATAAAATTTCTGTATCTAAACAATCCTCTGGTAAAATGGTTGGCGGACTTCAAGATAATGGTGGCTATGCATTTAGCAATGCTGGATGGAAAAATTTTTATGGCGCAGACGGTATGGATGCTGCTGTAAGTCAAAGTAATAGTAATCTTTATTATGGATTTATTCAATTTGGAAATCCTATGTACATTTCAAACAACGGGGGCAACAGCATAACAGGTAGTGTGGGTTCGCCTGGAGGTGTAGATGGGAATTGGGTTACACCCATAAAAAGTGACGGACAAGGTGCTATTTATTCTGGTTTTAATGGGTTGTTTAAATTAGTCAATGGAGCTTGGTCACAACAAAACACAAATAGTGTTGGTTCGGGAAATATTGAATTAATTAGTATAGCGCCTTCCAATGATGCTGTTATTTTTGTGGCTAACGACAACGTACTATATAAAAGCACGAACGTGGGTGTTACCTTTACTGCTGTTTATACGGCTTCCTCTTCAATAACAGGAATTACAGTGCACTACTCTAACACAAATATCGTTTACATTACAACTAGCGGTGTCTCAGGAGAAGCCTTAAAATCTACCGACGGTGGTAATACATTCGTTTCAATTGCTCCCGGACTGCCTTCTATCTCTAAAAATTGCATTGTACATCAGGGAAGAAATAGCACAAATCCACTATATGTAGGAACAGCTTTAGGCGTTTACTACATAGACGACACAATGTCAACTTGGCAAGCCTTTGATACTAACTTACCCAATGTTTCTATAACCGATTTAGAAATTAACTTAGAAGACGCCAAAATTGTTGCAGCTACCTATGGACGGGGAATTTGGCAAACAAATATTCCTGTAGAAATTCCTGCTTTAGATTTAAAATTTGTTTCGGTAACTAATCCAACTATAAATATAAACTGTACTGCCTCAGTTGCCCCGCAAATTGTAGTAAAAAATGGAGGCCAAAACACCATTTCATCTGTTGCTATTACTTATTTAGTAGATAACACGCCTAGCTCTTTTAATTGGTCGGGTACAATAGCTTCTGGCGCAAATCAACTTATTGATATTCCTTCCTTTACAACAAATAGAGGGGCTCACACATTATCCTTTACAACGACTACAGCAGGCGATGCTTTTTCAGACAACAATACTGGAGGAACAATTTTTTATGTAAATGATTCAGGAACTGTAGGTGTTACTAATAATTTTACAACTGTTTCGGACGAATTAATAGTAATTACAGAAGGAGGAAACGGATGGACAAGAGGAAACAGAGTTTCGGGCTTACTAACTACGAATGGAAATACGGCATACGTTACAAATATCTCAGGAAATTATGCGGATAATACCAAGTCTTATTTAATTTCTCAGTGCTATAATTTATCTACTATATCTAACCCAACAATTAATTTTAAATTGGCTTTTGATTTAGAACAAGACTGGGATTTGGCATATGTTGAATATAGTACTGATTTTGGAGCAAATTGGGCAGTTTTAGGTACCATGGGAACAGGGTGGTATAATAGCGACAGAACTCCTCAAACCTCAGGAACAGATTGTTATAATTGTGTAGGCGCACAATGGACAGGGACAAATACTACCTTATCAGATTACTCGGCTTCTTTAGCGGCTTTAAATGCTGAAACAAACGTTATTTTTAGAATTGTTTTTCAATCAGATGAAGGCGTAAACCAACTAGGAATAAATATTGATGATTTTGTCGTATCAGGCTCACTTAATACAGAAGGTATGAATTTGAACGCGATTCAAATTGCTCCAAACCCTACAAGTAGTTCATTTAAAATTTTCTTTCGGGATACTATACCTAGCACTATTGAAATTTTTGATGTAACAGGTAAAATTATTTATACAAAAAAGAATCATGTGTTTTCTAATGAAGTAGAAATTGACTTAAACGAAGTTTCTGTGGGTCTATACTTTATTAAAATAACATCCATAGATCAAAAAATTTACACAGAAAGAATAATCAAAAAGTAAACAAAAAATCCCCGTAAATTTTACGGGGATTTTTGTGCTTGTAATGGTTAACCCTTATTACATTAACTATAGAATTGGGTGCAAAAAGGTAAAATTATTTAACATTAAGTATAAATAAAATACTAACTTTTAACTTGCCAAATGTACTAATAAATATAACGCTTACAACTTTTTTTTATTACATAAAGATGTGTAATCGTTTCATTTTAAAAGCATTGCTATTTATTTTTCTTCAACAACCCATTTAAATCCTACTCGGGGAATATTTTCAATAGCTAATGCAGGTTCTTCTTTTATTATTTTTCGTAAACGAGAAATGAACACGTCTAAACTTCTTCCTAAAAAATAATCGTCACTTCCCCATAGTTCCATCAATATTTTTTCTCTTTTCAATACCATATTTGGGTGATCTAAAAAGAGTTTTAACAGTTGTGCTTCTCGCTCTGTTAATGTAATTTTTATATGTTGATTTTTAACTAAATAATTTTCAGGCTCAAATAGAAATGAACCAAAAGAATAATTTTTTATAGATATTTTGTCAGTTGTTTTTTGACTTCGTTGTAAAAAAACTTCAATTTTTAGAATTAATTCCTCTATAGAATACGGTTTAATCAAATAATCATCTGCACCTAATTTTAATCCTTTTATACGGTCTTCTTTTAATGTTTTTGCGGATAAAAAAATTATTGGAATTTCTTGATTCTTTTTCCTAATGTTTTCAGCTATTTGAAAACCATCCATGTCGGGTAGCATAATATCCAATATGACTAAATCAAAAGCTTGAGTACAAAACGTTTCAAACCCTTTTTTACCATTGTTACAGTGCACTACCTCATAATGATGTTCTAAATTATCTGTCGTTAAAAACGCCAGCGTTTCGTCGTCTTCAACATATAAAATTTTTTTCCCCATATTATTATTTTATTTGTTGTTCATTAATTTATATTCATGAATGATTATTGTAACCGTAATTCCTTCTTTCTGATTATTGTGAATACTAATTTGCCAATGATGCATCTCACAAATTTTCTTTACATAAGCTAAGCCAATTCCGAAACCTTCTATTTCTTTACTGTCTTCACGAGCAACGCGATAAAATTTATCAAAAACAAAAGGCAATTCTCTTTCTGGAATACCCATCCCATTATCAATAATTTTTAAGGTTAATTTGCTGTTTTCTTCAGAGACCAAAAGTTGAATATTCGGTCTTTCTCCTGAATATTTAACCGCATTATCTACCAAATTATAAATTACGTTATAAAAATGAAAAGCATCGGCTTGAATTTGATATTCATTTTGTGAAACAATAGAAATCGTAAGCTCTTTTTCAAACTTTAACAATACATTTTCCTTCACAAGCTCTATTATAGGAAGTAATTTTAAAGGGGTTTTTTCAATGGTCATTTGCTTACTCTCTGTTTTAGCAACATACAAAATGCGTTCTATATGTTGATTTAACTTCTGCGATTGCTCAATAATAATTTGGTTATACCTTGCTAATTTCGAATTAGTCTTTATTTCGGGTTGGTCTTTACAATAGGTAGAAGCAATTAATATAGAAGACAAGGGTGTTTTAAACTCATGCGTCATATTGTTGATAAAATCTTTCTGTAAATCTGTATATTTTTTTTGCTTTAACATTAATAAAATGGAATATACATAAATGATTAAAACAAATAATAAAACACCTGTAAACACCCAATATTGTTCCAAATTTTTAAAATGGCTTTGTTTCATTTCTGGAAAATGTATCGCAAAATAATAGGTGTAATCCTGATGTTTTACAAAACAATTTTTACATTTTAAGGGTTCTTTTTCTCCTTTACTTGAAATATAACTGCCATAAACCATTTGGTTAGACGAGCAATTGTAAACCGCATATTCAAAAGCTAAATCTAATTTTATTTTTTGAAACTCCTCTTTTAGATAATGCTCTAATATCGTATTTTCAAATTCATCATTAACATTTACAATATAATACTCTTCTGATTGTTTAATTACTTGATTTGAAACCGTTAAT
Source organism: Flavobacterium sp. 20NA77.7 (assembly GCF_031326205.1). Classification (NCBI taxonomy): domain Bacteria; kingdom Pseudomonadati; phylum Bacteroidota; class Flavobacteriia; order Flavobacteriales; family Flavobacteriaceae; genus Flavobacterium; species Flavobacterium nakdongense. Next base: position 2,267,060 of record NZ_CP133721.1, read on the forward strand.
CCTGAATGATTATCTCTATATACCTTGTCTAAAACATCTTGAAGAGCAAAAAAGATTTTATCTTCGGTTTCCTTTTTTTCAAGTTTATACGCGTTGTCAATTAACAAAAGTTGCATAATAATGACACCTACTATCGCTAATAGACCAATGATAATGACGCTATTTAATCTTGAAAATTTCATGTTCTCTATATTTTTTTAACGATATTACTACAAAAAAGTAAGCAAAATTAGACATTAACAACTCATTAACAGCAATAATATAAGTGATTAACAACAATTTGTAAAATAATAAATATATTTGCTCCATACAAAATTAAAAATTATTCAACTATGAAAACAGTAAAATTACTAGCATTTGCATTATTCGTTTCTACTGCGTCTTTTGCTCAAACACAACAAGATGCAAAAACGGCCGTGGCTACTCCACAAGTTCAATCCCAATTAAAATGGGAAACAGAAACACATGATTTTGGTACAATTGAAAAAGGTAAACCAGTTACTTATGAGTTTACGTTTACTAACACTACAAAAAAAGATGTTCTTTTGACTTCTGTAAGAGCTTCTTGTGGATGTACCGCTACAAATTATACAAAAACAGCTATTAAACCAGGTGAAAAAGGTATCGTTTCTGCAGAGTACAACGCAGCTGCTCCTGGTGCTTTTCACAAAACAGTTACAGTTACTACTAGTGAAGAAAATGTAGCACCAAAAGTAATCACTATTAAAGGTACTGTAAAAGCAGACGAAGTTCCTGCTCCAGCGCCGCAAGCTAAATAATTCAGTTGTTTTTTACTATATTTATCCCGATAAGTTTTATAACAACTTGTCGGGATTTTTTTATGGAAAAAGCATTACTACAAACTCCTCTTGGCAATCTTCTTATTGAAGGCGATGAAAACGGTTTAACATCGCTATCTATTATCTCAGATGAAATAAAAATAACTCATACGAGTCAAAAAACATTGGAAGATGCTATAATACAACTTCAAGAATATTTTGAAGGAAAACGGAAACAATTTACAATTCGTCTCAATCCTCAAGGGACAAATTTCCAAAAAAAAGTATGGCAGAAACTTCTTGAAATTCCATTTGGAACCACAATAAGCTATCAGCAATTATCAAACCAATTAGGCGATTCAAAAGCGATAAGAGCAGTCGCAAATGCTAATAGTAAAAACCCCTTATGGATTATCATTCCTTGCCATCGAGTTATTGGTTCTGATGGGTCACTAACTGGTTATGCGGGTGGGTTGTGGCGAAAAAAATGGTTGTTAGAACATGAAAATCCATCTTTGCAACAACGATTGTTTTAAAAAGTTTCTTACATTCGTAAAACAAAACAACTAAAGAATGAAACGGCTCAAAAAATTCTTCAAATGGTTCGCTATTGCATTAAGTAGCATCGTTTTATTACTCTATATTTTTAATGTAGATTATCTTTTAAGAGCAGTGCAAACAATTTACTTAAAAGGTTATGTTACAGCATTTCTAGAAGATTACAAAGAGTTCCCTAATAGAACAATAAGAAAGGGAACGGCACAGCCTTGGCCTATTGCTAAAGATTACAACTCTATTACTGAAACAACTACATTATACAAAACGCATCAAGAATTAAAAACAGTTGCTTTTGTGATTATTAAAAATGATAGTGTTTGGCATGAAAGTTATTTTGATGGTTTCGACAAAAATTCTAAAACCAACTCTTTTTCTATGGCTAAAAGCATGGTTTGCGCTGCGTTAGGGAAAGCGATTATGGAACATAAAATAAAAAATCTAAATCAAAAAGTGATTGATTTTTTTCCAAATTTAAAAGGAAAATACGCTAAAGAAGTAACTGTGGGTGATTTAGCCTCAATGTCTTCTGGATTAAATTGGGACGAAAAATATTATAGTCCGTTTTCAATTGTTACGAGAGCCTATTTTGATGATGATTTAAAAAAAATTATTTTAGGCCTTGAAATAAATGAAAAACCGGGGCAAAAATTTAAATACCTAAGTGGTGCTACCCAATTATTAGCCATGTGTATAGAAAAAGCAACAGGCGTTTTTCTTTCAGATTATATTGCTAAAAATTTTTGGCAACCCATGGGTGCCGAACATGATGCTTTATGGCAACTAGACGACCCAGACGGCATTGAAAAGGCTTATTGTTGTGTGGCAAGTAACGCAAGAGATTTTGCTCGTTTTGGAAAATTGTTCAAACAAAATGGAAAATGGAACGGCAAACAACTACTAGACGAAGCTTTTATAAAAAAGTCTATTACTCCCCGATTTAAAGACGCGCCAGAATACGGCTATGGTTGGTGGTTACATGAAATTAATGGAAAAAAATTATACTATATGCGTGGTCATTTAGGGCAATTTGTAATTGTTATTCCCGAAGACGATTTAATCATTGTAAGACTCGGGCATTTAAAAGGAAAGCAAACTAAAACAGACCCACATAGTAACGACCTTTACACCTATGTAAACGAAACCTATGCCATGCTAGCAAAAAGAAAAAACTAAAACTCCCAAAACTATGATCACCTCAATTAACCTAGAAAACATTCTGTTTTTAGACATCGAAACAGTACCCGAAAATGCTTCATTCCAAAATCTTGATGAAGATTTTAAAACACTATTTAGTCAGAAAACACAGTACCAGCGCAAAGACGAGATTGCTGCCGAAGAATTTTACGAACGTGCTGGAATTTGGGCCGAATTTGGGAAAATTATTTGTATATCTGTGGGTTATTTTACCCATAAAATGGGGGACCGACAATTTAGGGTAACTACTTTTCATGGAGAAGAAAAGAAACTTTTACAAGACTTTGCTAATCTGTTAAGCACACATTTTAACGGGCCTAACCACGTGCTATGTGGCCATAATGCTAAAGAGTTTGATTTTCCTTTTATTGCAAGAAGAATGATAATTAACCAAATAAAAATTCCTAATAAATTGAATTTAATGGGCAAAAAACCTTGGGAGGTGCCTCATTTAGACACCTTAGAAATGTGGAAATTTGGAGACTACAAACATTATACTTCTTTAAAATTATTAACAAAAGTATTAGGCGTACCTTCTCCAAAAGATGATATTGATGGTAGCGAAGTTGCTAAAGTATATTATGAAGAGAATAATATTGACCGTATAATTACCTATTGTGAAAAAGATGTTGTTGCGGTAGCACAAATTATTTTGAAACTTAGAATGGAACCGTTGCTAAACGAAGAGGATATTTTAAGCGTTTAACGCCTTTAGGTTGGGTGTTTTTTACTTTCCTGTTGGGTATTTTCGGCATATAAATTTTTCTGCCTACTTTTGCAAAAATTTTTAAGATGAGTTTCGAAAAAGAAATTGCCCGTAGAAGAACGTTTGGAATCATTTCACATCCCGATGCTGGTAAAACAACCTTAACAGAAAAACTATTACTTTTTGGTGGCGCCATTCAAGAAGCAGGTGCTGTAAAAAGCAATAAAATAAAAAAAGGAGCCACTTCTGATTTCATGGAAATTGAGCGTCAAAGAGGTATCTCTGTGGCTACATCTGTATTGGCTTTCAATTATAAAGACAAAAAAATAAATATCCTAGATACCCCTGGGCACAAAGATTTTGCCGAAGACACATTTAGAACACTTACTGCTGTTGACAGTGTAATTGTTGTAGTAGACGTGGCAAAAGGTGTGGAAGAACAAACCGAAAAATTAGTAGAAGTGTGTCGCATGCGTAACATTCCTATGATTGTGTTTATAAACAAATTGGATCGCGAAGGAAAAGATGCGTTTGACCTCATGGACGAAGTGGAAAAAAAACTTGGATTGCATGTTACACCTTTGAGTTTCCCTATTGGTATGGGGTATGATTTTCAAGGTATTTATAATATTTGGGAAAAGAATATCAACCTTTTCGAAGGTGATAGTCGTAAAAATATTGAAGAGACCATTGCTTTTTCAGACATCAATAACCCAGAATTAGAAAAAATTATTGGCGAAAATCCTGCTACTAAACTTAGAGAAGAATTAGAATTAATCGAAGAAGTGTATCCTGCTTTTGATCGTGAGGTCTATTTAAATGGGAAATTACAACCTGTATTTTTTGGATCGGCTTTGAATAATTTTGGTGTTCGCGAATTATTAGATTGTTTTGTAGATATAGCACCAACTCCAAGGCCTAAAGAATCAGACACGCGATTAGTAGCCCCAGATGAAGCTAAATTTAGTGGATTTGTTTTTAAAATTCATGCAAACATGGACCCAAAACACCGTGATCGTTTAGCGTTCATAAAAATCGTTTCTGGGACGTTTGAACGTAACAAACCTTACTTGCACGTGCGTCATGGAAAAAACTTAAAATTTTCAAGCCCTAATGCGTTTTTTGCAGAGAAAAAAGAGATTGTGGATATTTCTTATCCGGGAGATATTGTTGGTCTACATGACACGGGTAATTTTAAAATTGGTGATACTTTAACAGAAGGTGAAATCATGAATTTTAAAGGTATTCCGAGTTTCTCACCCGAACATTTTAGATACATCAATAATGCAGACCCACTAAAAGCTAAACAACTGGAAAAAGGTGTAGACCAACTTATGGACGAAGGAGTTGCGCAGCTATTTACGTTAGAAATGAACAGCAGAAAAGTGATTGGAACTGTAGGGGCCTTACAATATGAAGTCATTCAATACCGTCTGGAACACGAATATGGCGCTAAATGCACCTATGAAAACTTCCCAGCTTATAAAGCGTGTTGGGTATTACCAGACAATCCAAAAAATGAAGAATTTGCCGAATTTAAACGTGTAAAACAAAAATTTTTAGGACACGACAAACACGGCCAATTAGTCTTTTTAGCTGATAGTGAGTTTTCTATACAAATGACACAACAAAAATACCCGAGTGTAAAATTATTTTTCACATCTGATTATCATAAAAAAGAATAAGAAGCACGCCTATATTTTTTCAAAAAGCATAGGGTCCCCCCGTGTTTCGTTATATAAAAAAGGTTGTCTTAATTAAGACAACCTTTTTTGATGCCACTTCACCCGCGGCTATACTTGACGTATTGTGTTTAGTCTACTGCTATTTCTTAACAATTAAAAACTCACTACGTCTGTTTTGTGCATGCTCTTCTTCGGTACATTCTGTGCAAGATACTTTTGGTTCTGTTTCTCCCATGCCTTTACCTGAAATTCTATCTTTAGCAATGCCTTTTGAGATAATATATTGAACCGTAGCCTTAGCTCTTCTGTCTGATAAACGTAAGTTGTAGTTGTCTCCTCCTCTAGCATCTGTGTGCGATTTTGCATAGATAACCATCGTAGGATGCTCATTCATCACTTTTACTAACTTGTCTAACTCCTCAGCACCTTGTGCCGTAATGTTTGACTTGTCATACTCAAAGTAAATTGGTTGCAAGATAACTTCTGTTTCGGTGATAATTGGTTTTATAGGCGTTAAAGGAATTTCAACAACTACTACACCACCTTCACTCTTTTCTACTGCTTTAGAATTACTCTCATAACCACTTCTACTTGCTTGTGCGCCATAGGTTTGTTCACAAGCCACACCAAAGCTAGTTTGACCTTCTTCATTGGTTGTTTGTGTGCCTATTGCTTTTGATTTAGCATCTACTAATGTAACTTGAGCATCTGCTAGTAATTTGTTTGTTTCTGCATCTTTAACAACAATCTTTGCTTGTACCCCACAAATTGGGTCTGCTTGATAAATGTCGTCATTGCCTTCTCTATTACTTGAAAAATAACCTACTTTTTTAGCTTTATTAAATGTAAAGGCAAAGTCGTCTTTTTCTGTGTTTACAGGTGCGCCTACATTGCTCGGTTTTTCGTTAGTTTTTGTATTATATACATATACATCATACCCACCAAATCCTTCTGTGTGATTTGAAGCATAAAACAACATGTTGTCGTCTGTAATGTAGGGGAAACTTTCGTTATCAGAAGTATTAATAGCTTTTACATTTTCTGGAGTGCCATAGCTGTCACCATCAATACTTACTTTCCAAATGTCTTCTCCACCCATACCACCTGGCATATCCGAAGAAAAATACAAGGTTTTACCGTCTTTACTAATACTTGGATTCCTTGCAGAGTAGTCTTTGTTGTTAAAAGGCAATACTTGTGCATTTTGCCATTTGTCGCCTACTTTGGTGGCTTTGTATAAATAAATTTGGCTGTATTTTAAGTGCTTTGATTTGTCTTTTTGGTATTCGCTTTGGTTAAAACTCTCACTTCCATAATAAATCGTTGAACCATCTGCAGATACTGCTGCCGGCCCATCGTGCCATCTCGTGTTTAGTTCTGCTACCTCTGTAGCTTGGCTTATGCTCCCATCTTGATTGCGTGTGGCTTTGTAAATATCTAGATACGGCTGATCGTTCATCCCGTTTGTTTTTCTAGATGTATTACGCGCACTTGCAAAATACAATTCGTTGTTAGCTGTCAATACTGCCCCAAAATCAGCTTTATCGCTACTTATATCTGAGCGCTTTACTTCATACTTCTTTACCTGTGCCTTTAATTGTGCTACAGCATTCGGATTGTTCTTAAATGCTTTTGCTCTGGCGTCATTTGGAAGCATTTTTGCAAATTGCTCCATTTGTTTATTGCTTTGGGTTAAGTTACCATTGGCTTTAAGCATTTGAGCATATCTATAATGTGTTTCGGCATCTTGTGGTGTTTCTATAGCTTTAGCATACCACATTTCTGCTTCTTTTGTGTTAAACACATTGTAATAACTGTCTGCTAACTGCTTGTAAACATAACCGTCTGCTTTGCCTTTCTCTACTAATTTTGAGTACGCTGAAGCAGCATCTACAAACTCTAATCTATCATAAAGTTTATCGGCTTCTTTGGTGTCTTTATTCTGTGCTAGTGCTGCTGTACTTACTAATAGGGCACTGGCTAATATATATATATTTCTCATGTGTAGTCTCTTTGATTAGATAGATTAAAAATAACGCGGTGAACGAGATACTTTTTTATTAAAGTTAACATCAAACAATAAGATAATCTCATGCGAAGCAGGAGTAGTTACTTTCAAATCTGAAGTAATATGATCATACGCATAACCTACTTTTAAATTCGGAGCTACTTGATAATTTACCATCGCACCAAAACTGTCTTGTAAACGATACGTAGCACCCAACTCTAATTTGTTTTGAATTAAAAAATTCGTAGATAAATCTAAAGATGTTGGTGTATTAAACGCAGATTTTAACATAAAGAATGGCTTAAATTTTAAATTCTCATTAATATCAAACACATAACCTCCCGTTACAAAATAATGGTTTACTTCACTTCCAAAACTTCTACCTATTATATCTAAATGTTTTGACTTCATCATATTAGGAACTGAAACAGCAAAATAATACTTATTGGTATAATAAAATAAACCTGCACCTAAATTAAAATAACTTTTGCTAGTGTTTTGAGAAAAAGCAATATCATTAGCATCAGGTACAAAATTATATACCTCAGACAAAAGACCAACATTATGCAATGTTAATCCCGCCTTTAAACCAAAAGCTAATTTATGTTCGCCTCCTAATTGTAAGGTATACGAAAAATCACCATACATGTTGTTCTCTTCAACAGGGCCTAACTTATCATTAATTACAGATAAACCTAACCCTACATTCTTTCCTGCTGGCATGTGACCGAAAAAAGTAGCAGTAGAAGGGGCGCCCTCTATATCAACCCATTGTTTTCTATATAATAATCCCATCGATAAATTCTCCTTACTACCTGCATAAGCTGGATTCATCACGCTCATATTGTACATGTACTGCGTATAATGCGGATCTTGTTGCGCCATTAAATCAGGAACAAAACCCAAAGTAACCAACGCTAATAAATAAATTCTCTTCATAATGTTTGTCGTGTTTTAAAACTACACTACTATTTAAAATAGTAGTGTAGAACTCTTTTTTTAATTCTCCTTATTAATGTAAATCCAACCCGTCTTAAGCTCCCCACCTAACAACTTAATAGCATAATAATAAGTCCCATCAGGTAAAACAGAACCACTATCCGATTGACCAAACCAATCATTGTGGTAATTAACCTTACTGTAAACCTTACCTCCATACCTGTTGAATATTTCAACCTTCTCAGCCGTTAACTCTAAATAATCATTCAACCCATCTCCATTAGGACTTATACCTCGCTGGATTTGGCATTGATGCACACTAACTGTTAAACTAGTCGGTAAGTAACATCCCGTACCATTCGGTGTAAAGTTATACACCGTAGTTCCTGCTGATGCAGTATCTACTGTTGAAGGAGACCAAACTCCTGTTACTCCATTAGTTGAAGTTGACGAAAGCACAATCGGCACTGCGCCTACGCAAAGATCAGCAATTGGAGTAAATACAGGCTGCACAAATGGATTTACTGTTATAGTCATCGTTGTACTAGTTGCACATTGACCTGCGGTTGGTGTAAAGGTGTAAGTTGTTGTTGCTGTATTATTTGGTGCTGGTGACCAAGTTCCCGTGATACTGTTTGTAGATGTTGTTGGTAACGCAGACAATACGTCTCCCGAACAAATTGCACTTACCGGAGTAAATGTAGGAGTGATATTTGGGTTAACCGTTATAGTCATAGTAGTTGTAATCGCACACTGGCCAGTATTAGGTGTAAATGTATATGTTGTTGTAGCGGTATTATTTAATGCTGGAGACCAAGAACCAACAATATTATTTGTTGAAGTTGTTGGTAAAGCCGTTAAAGTTGCTCCCGAACAAATCGCCGCTACTTGGTTAAATGTTGGTGTAATGATTGAACTGATAACAATCGGTGCAGTTGAAGAACCAGAATTTATACAGTTTGTTAAATCACCTGGGTAATTATAAGTGACTGTATATGAACCTACTGTGCTATTTACTAAATTGATTACCCCTGTAGTAGAATTAATATCTAATCCTGTTGGTGTAGCACTAAATGTTCCTCCTGAAGTAAATCCTGTAGCTAAAGCCGGTGAAGGATTAGTCGTATTAGAATTACACACTGGTGTAGTATAAGTAAATGATGTTACTGGGTTTGTGTAAGGAACCGCGTCGATGGTAAAATTAGACGGTGAAGAGTAACAATCATTTATTAAATCATGCACAATTAATGTGTGTGAGCCAGGTGTTAAACCGCTAAATGTTGTCCCTGATTGGAACGTACCGCTGTCTACTGCATATTGATAGTTTGATACATATAATGAATATTGTCCAATATTAGAATAATTTTCAGGGTCTAATGTACTCCATTGTGCTGGCGTCCAAGTAGTAGTTGGAAGAGGTGTTGAAGAAGCTAATCTTCTATACGTATAACCAGGTTGGTTGTTTGGTGTAAACACGGTTCCGTTTGTTGGTCCCCACATGTCTACTTCAACATCAGTAACTGTAGTTAAACGAATATTATCATTTGTATCTACACCAGAATTTGGAATTAGTAAATTATGAGAAACTCCAGGAATACTTGGATCATTACTAATCTTAATAACAAATGTACTATTATTTGCAATCGTTCCCGATAACGTTTGTTGCCACGTAGCGGTTGCATTTCCATTATTGTACATTTTTAATTTATAGTTTGCTAAATTTTTTGCACTTCCTGTGCCGTTGTACAACTCTACATATGATAATGCTCCTGTATTAGCGTCAGTCACTTCTGAAATAAATAAATCCGAAGGAGTTACTGCTGACTGAGTAATCGGTGATGTTACTTGCATATTACCTGTTTGTGTTGAGCAGGTTGGTTGAGCAGTAACAGATGCGGTTGGCGTTGGAATAGATATGATATTTACCTTAAACGATACTTGATTAGAACAATCACCGTTTGTTGCATATACATAAACTACTTGAGTTGTTGTAATTACATCTCCTGCATTTAATTGTGTTCCTGTTGCATTTGAACCTGTATAATAAACACCTGTTGTTAAAGCAGGTAATGTATAACTATTACATCCATTCACGTCTACTTTAATAGGTAATTGTGGAGCTGTTTTTATTTCAACTGAAGTGTTTGTTGTGTATGCCGCACATCCTCCTTGAGCAGGAACAGACATAGTAATTGTATAAGTTCCAGGTGTAGCTAAAGATGGTGTTATTGCTCCAGAAATAGGGTCTAACGCATACTGCAAACCAAGTGGTGTTGACGAATATGTGGTATTTGGACCTGCCGTTCCTGTAATAACAACAGGATATGCTACAGAATCAGAATTACAATAAGACGCACTTGAATAAGCAATTGAAGCATTAGGGTTTGGTGTTACAATTACTGTTCTAGTACAAATAATTGGATTATTCGTTGCTGGAGGAAGTAATGTTGGAATTAAAGTGCTTGTTACTGTATACGTTCCAGGTGTACTGGTTGCAAAATTAATTTCCCCTGTAACAGAATTTATAGATAATCCAGCTGGCGATGCAGAATAAGTACCTGCTGTTGCTCCGGCAACCAAAACGGGCGTTTGATTAACGCTATTACTACAATAAGTAACGGCTGAATAATTAAATGTGTTATATGGATAACAAAAAGACTGTGCTGTATTATTAGCATTTGGTGTAATAGTTACTGATCCTGCTTGATTAGCAAAGTTAGTAACCATTAATATATATACCTGACCCTGCGTAACTGTTATGGTAAAGTTTTCTGTGGCAGCAGCAGAATAACTACAGCTTAAAGGGCTTCCATTAGGAATCAACACACAACCTGCATCTCTGCTTGGGAAAGGGCCCCATAATGCATAATCCACATCAATAGGTGTTCCACCAGTAGTAACCTGGTTAATTGTATAACTTAATGAACCGCTCTGAGCTGCTTCTAAAAAGAAAAAGCTAGCGTTTGGTGAAGAACCTAAACATCCATATGGACCTAAATTTATTACACCAGTAGCATTTGGATAAGTTCTAGGCTGATTACATAAAGAAACTGCCTCAGGACAAGGAACGGCTCCTATACATAACTTAAAAGAAATAGCTGTATTTGTTGAGGCAGTAGTATAAACTCTAACATAATACGTCTGCCCAATTACTAAGCTATTAGCTACGTAACTTGTTGATCCACATTGTATTTGTGTAAGTGAATTACATGTTCCTGAATATAAGGCAAAATTAACCGTTGTGCTTGCTGGTAATATATTTGACAAACTAAATGTGTGTGTTGGCTTTGTGGCAACAAAAGAATACCAAACATCATTTGCTGTAGCAGAACAAGTCAATGTTGGTGTTGCAGTTGGTGTTGCTCCAGTTAATACCCCGTTATTTAATAAGGTACAATTTAAATCATCATTAAGAATAGCTACTGTTGCATTTGTACATAAATCATTAAGCGGTGTTGTAGTGAAATTTACACCATCTGTCCAAAAACTTTTATCTGTTGAAGAACAAAGAGATCTAACATAAAAAGTATATGTTGAAGATGGGTTCAATCCGGTTACTAAAAATGGACTAGTAGCGCTAATTCCGGTGAAATTGAATGATGGTACATTCGATCCTACTGGAAATACTAAAATTTGCCATTGTGTTGCACTACCTGACTCTGTCCATGAAACAGAAGCTGTTGTAGCCGTAATATTTGATACTGTTACTGCTGTAGGTTTAAAACAAGTGATTGGAGGTGTACAATAAATTGTTGCATCCCAACCAGTACTTGTTCCAGTTGTATTAGAAGTAAATGAGAAAGTTAAACATCCTGATGGTGACGTAGAAGTAAAACTTGGTGGTAAATTAGCTCCTGTATATGTTCCTACTATTGGTGATGTAGGTAAATCTCCATTTCTAATAATTAAATTATCTCCTGCCGCAACGTTGAAAGAGTTAAACACCACAGTTACTACGTCTCCAATATTTCCAGGACATGCCGTTACAAAATAATTCTCACTATTTTGATAACCTCCTGTGGTACCTCCCGTATCGGTAAAATGATCTCCAGAACAGAAATTAGGAGTAGTACAAATTGTTAATGGCAACGACCAATAACTTTTATCCGTGGTAGAACAAATAGCTCTCACATAAACATCATAACATGTTACAGAATTTAAACCTGTAATTAAATATGGACTTGGAGAATTAACTACCGTTCCGGTAGCTGTTGCTGTTGGAGTCGCTGAACCTTGTGGTAAAACTAATACTTCCCATTGGGTTTCTGTTCCTCCATTTACCCAACTTACCTGCGCTTGATTATAACTAACATTGGCAGAAGCTAAATTTTTTGGTTTAGGACAAGTAACTATTTTTAGTTCAATATTATCTATGGCTCCTGGAGGTTGAGTTCCTAAAGTAGCATTGTTTCTCCACTCAAAAACTAATCTCATTGTATTTCCTGCAAAAGGAATTACATTTAAATCATTTATAAGTACTGTATTCCAAGTAGAAAAAGATAATAAATCATTACCTGCTTTAATATTTGATGCACTTGCAGCTAAACCAGTTCCTGCAGTAGGAGTTGTTGTACCAGGAATAGCCCAAACTCTAATTAAATCATTTGCTGCCTCTCCAAAAGCTCTCCAGTCAAATTTTAATTCTGCTTGAGTGGCTCCTGCAGGGATAACAAAATCTTTATAAGCATGAACAATAGAGGTGTTAGTTAATGCATAGGCATTATTTACACCATTGTCGTTAGTAATATACATAGCATGGGTTCCTCCGTTATTCACGGCTGTTCCTATCGCCCACTTATTTACTTGGTTACCTGTACCACTACCGTTACTTAATGTCCAGCCAGTAATTGTTTCAAAACCATCTGTAAAAGGTAAACTTACTGCAACTTGTGGAAGGGTAAATGTAAATGGACCAGACCAAATACTAAAATTACCATCATTACAATTTGCTCTTACATAGTATTGATAAACAACACCTGAAACCCCGTTATATACATATCCTGTATTGGTGTTTACGGTTGTGCCAGCGCCTGTTGGTAATCCATAAGGCGCAGGAGCCACAGAAACTTCCCATGAAGTCGCTCCAGAAGGGTTTCCCCATGACAATGTTGCCGATGTTGAAGTTATTGCGGTTGCTGTTAAAGCACTTGGTTGTGTACAGAAAACTTGTTGAATATCTAAAGTATAACCAAATGTTTGAGTTGCAGCAGTAGAGGAAATAATAATATAATAGGTTGTACCTGCGGTTACAGGAAATGGATTAATTACTCTAACATTAGTTGTTGCATTTGCGATACCTGTTAAACATGTTGCTCCAGCAGTTCCAGGACATGCATTATATATATGCAAACTTGAATTAGTCCCTGTTGGTGTTAAAGAAACAGATATGTTTCCAGACACGGTTGGAGTATACGTATAAAAGACGTCGTTTCCTGCCATATAATTCGTAGCAGAACCCGAACAAGCTAAAGGTTGAGCAATATCGTTCGTGTCTCCAAAATTTGATGTGTTACTCGTTGTGCTATATGGCAAAGTACCAACAACTATTGGTGCAGCACAAGCTTGACCAGGTATTGTAGTCGTAAAATTAGTTGATGTTGCTGACCAGTCACTTGGGAATCCCGAAGGACAAATAGCCCTAACTTGGAACTTGTAAGCTGTTCCTTGCGTTAAACCTGTCACAACAAAAGGATTAGAGTTGGCTGTATAATTTGGAACCCCTGTAAAATTTGAAGCTAATGGAACTACTTCTATTTGCCATTGCGTTGCACCTGCCGGACCCGTCCAGCCAAGAGATGCAAATGTAGTGCCTACTGTAGCAATAGGCGCTGTAGGCGCTGTAGGCGCATTACACGATTGTACAACGTTTACATTATCTATCAACCAACGATCTCCATTTTCATTTGTTCTAACAAATGCAATATAAATACTTTGCCCAGCAAATGCCGTTAAAGAAATTACTTTTTCTTCGTAAACATTATAAACTGCGTTAAGTGTATTTTCATCCCAAGTAGCAGTAGGAATTGTTGTAAACGCGGTCGTCCCTGTTTGAGTTGTAGTAGAAACTCTAACAGAAAAAGTACTTCCGTCATTTCCCGCTAAACCTGTTCTTGTATAAAACCTTAACTGACCATTGGCAGGAACAGTTACTTGAGAAGTTACTAAATATTCTTCTGCTGTAGTTGCTGATGTACCAGTAACTTTATTTAAAAACGCAGATGTTCCAGTTGCGCCATATGTTAAAGCGGCGCTAGTTGTTGTTCCCCAACTTGCTGTTCCCACACCATTATCGAATGAGGTCCATCCTGTTGGAGGAAACGTACCTGATTCGAAATTTTGTGTTAGCTGTCCAAAACTAAAACAAGAAATAACAAGAAACAAAATTGAAAGTAATTTTTTCATTATAGTATTTGTTGGTTATATTTATATTCTAACAAATATATTAAGATTATTTGAAGAACAGAAAAAAAAAGACAAAATACTTTTTTTATCGACGAAAAGTAATTTGATTCCTGTTTAGTTTAGTTTAAATGATTATTTTTGTTCCTATTTATTGATATGCTGGAAATCGAAAAACATAATTTTGAAAAAACCGTCATCGTTGGTATTGTTACACAAAACCAAAGTGAGGATAAACTTATTGAATATTTAGACGAATTAGAGTTTCTTACCTATACTGCTGGAGGTGAAGTTGTTAAGCGTTTTACGCAAAAAATGGACAAGCCCAACCCAAAAACATTTGTAGGAACAGGTAAGCTAGAGGATATTAAATATTACATCAAAGACAACGATATTAAAACCGTAATTTTTGACGACGAATTAAGTCCTTCTCAACAAAAAAACATCACTCGTGAACTAGACTGTAAAGTACTGGATCGAACCAATCTTATCTTAGATATTTTTGCGCAGCGTGCCGAAACTTCTTATGCACGAACACAAGTAGAACTAGCTCAATGCCAATATTTATTGCCTCGTTTGACCGGAATGTGGACGCACTTGGAGCGTCAAAAAGGAGGTATTGGAATGCGAGGTCCTGGTGAAACTGAAATTGAAACCGACCGTCGTATTGTGCGTGATAGAATTTCATTGCTGAAAGACAAAATCAAAGTAATCGACAAACAAATGGCAACGCAACGTAGCAATCGTGGAGCTATGGTGCGTGTGGCTTTAGTTGGCTACACCAATGTAGGCAAATCAACCTTAATGAATGCCGTGGGAAAAAGCGATGTATTTGTAGAAAATAAATTATTTGCCACGCTTGACACAACCGTTAGAAAAACCGTAATTAAGAATTTACCGTTTCTTTTAAGCGACACGGTGGGATTTATTAGAAAACTTCCAACACAATTAGTTGAGTCGTTTAAAAGCACCTTAGATGAAGTGAGAGAGGCCGATTTATTACTTCATGTAGTAGATATTTCACATCCCGATTTTGAAGATCATATTGCTTCGGTGAATCAAATTTTGCAAGACATTAAAAGTGCCGATAAACCTACGATTATGGTGTTCAATAAAATTGATGCGTTTCAATCGGTTTATTTTGATGCAAACGATTTAAGTGTGGAGAAAACGACCAAACATTATACCTTGGAAGAGTGGAAAAACACTTGGATGAGTAAATTAGGCGAAAGCAAAACCTTGTTTATTTCGGCTACTGAAAAAGCCAACTTTGAAGAATTTAGAGAAAAAGTGTATGAAGCAGTGCGTGAAATTCACATTACACGTTTTCCATACAATAAATTCTTATATCCCGATTATAAAGACGCCGTTGAGAATGAGTAAAATAATCACTTGTTTTAAAAAAGATTTTTATATTTACAATTGGTTATAATCATATTTATATAAAATGTGGGGTTGTACAAGCTAGCCGTCAATTTGAAAAAACAAGAAAAACACAACGTAAAAGAATAAAATAAATTGAAAGAAGAACACTATTATTCAAATAAATTAACATCTTTCTTATTGCTTTTAATATCTTCAATATTTGTTGTTGCGGGAATATTATTGGGTGAAAAAATGATAGATTTTAAAGAAAAACTATTTAAAAGTGTAATTTTAATTTTCGGCTTTTTGTTGTTTTTGTTTGGAATAATTTTATCTGTTTTATTGTTGAAAAGAAAAAAGCCTCTTTTAACAATTACAAATAGTGAGTTAATAATTCATAGTATTTTGGCCCCGTCTAATACCATTCCATTTAACAACATAAAATCATTTTTCATCATTAATACTCGATATCGAGGAATTAAAACAAATAAGCAAATATTTGTTGAACTGAAAAATCCAACAGAAAAACACACAAAAACTTGGTTTTATAAATTTCTCTGTAAAATTAGTATTCCTATCGCTAATTCTCAATATTCTATACAAACCAATTTTTTAAATATCAAACAGAAAGAATTACTTGAACAATTAAATAAAAAAATTAAAAATATTGAATAATAGGGGGTTAAAAAATATTTTTATATTTACAATTGGATAGAAAGTTAGTACATGTTTAATTGAGCGGTTATTTATTAGTTAGCAGCCAACTTATAAAAACGAAATCTTAAGATGGAATATAAAAAATATTGGTCAATTGAAGATTTAGGAACAAATTCATTGAAATCTTATGAAGTATGTCTTTACACTGCAATTATATTTGTTTTACTTTTTGTATTAATCAAAAAATTCAAAAAATCTAATCAAGATTATGAAAAAACAATTCTTCTTTGGGTTACAGGAATTATTGGGATTGGATCGATGTTTGGATTTATATATTTAAAAATTTTCACAATTGACTCAACTCATGAACGAATGCAGAAAATTCTAAATTCAAAAAATGTAGCTATCGTTGAAGGAAATATCAGTAAATTTGAAAGTGTTAGGCCTTTATCTAAAAAAGGAATTGTAACTCAAGAAAAATTTATTGTTGACTCAATTGAATTTTCGTATTCGGATGAATTACTTGGAAGATTTAATCGATTTAGTAAAACAAATAATGGTGTTTTTCGAAATGGATTGCCCGTGAGGATAACTTATGGAAAAGAAAAACATGAAATATTAATGGTTGAAATTAATAAATAATTATTCCTCAAATCAATCTTAATAAAATAACCTCCTCCTATTTTCTTTTATACAAAGGCACTGCCGAACACGCCTCGCCAAACATGACGCTTTTAGCTACTTTTTGTAGTTTTTGTATGGCTACGGTATATACTTGGTTGGGTACGGCTTTTTTAGAACAGCCTTTTAAAATAACAGGTTTTTCAAAATAATCGGTGTAGTCGAGTTTATTTAAAATGTCTTGATACCAGGCAATAACGGCCAACTCTTTTGTGCCGTGAATAACGTGTAAAGCAAACGGAATCAAATGAACCGCAACTAAAGCAAATGCCCAAGCGGGCAAAATGGCATCGGTAGCACAATACAAGGCTACATATTTGTCCTCGTAGTTAGACCAATCGGTGCCTTTTAATTGGGCTCTAAAATCAGCTTCTTTCAGTAAAAAACCCTCCACTAACCATTGCGAAATATCAACCTCAACCACATGACCATCTGGATAGTAATCTTCTAAATCGAATACCATCAAGGAACTTTGCGCTACTTTGTTTACTATTTCGTCCATTGTTTAGTCTCAGTTTTCAGTAAGAAGCTCAGAAACTGCTCACTGCGACTGCTTACTTTTTTAAAGCATTCCCAATTCTAACTTCGCTTCTTCGCTCATTAAGTCTTTGCTCCATGGCGGATCAAATGTAATTTCTACTTCGCACGATTTTACGGTATCAATAGATTTTACTTTTTCTTCCACTTCTTGCGGCAACGTTTCAGCTACTGGGCAATTTGGCGATGTTAACGTCATTAAGATTTTTACATCGTTATCCTCATTAATCATTACGTCATAGATTAATCCTAATTCGTAAATATCAACCGGAATTTCTGGGTCAAAAATTCCTTTTAATACTTTGACTACGTCTTCGCCTAAATTGATTGTATCGTTAAATTCTTCCATTTTTATTTTTATTTTTATTATAACCATATAAGACATATAAGGGAATATAAGTTAATCCCAAATTTGATTATATAGATTATTAATATATGTTTTTTGGCCTTCTTTATAAATGTTTGTTACATTAAAATTAATTAGTAAACCCATTGGCACATTTAATAAATTCATATAAGATAAAATTTGTGCTTCAAATATAGGTTTCATTTCGGACACAGACTTTAGTTCAACAACTAACTTGTCTTCTATCAATAAGTCACATCTTAATTCCGCTTCAACTTCAATTCCTTTATATTCAATTGGTATTGATAATTCAGACTGAAATTTAATATTTCTAAGTTCAAGTTCGCGTAGTAAACATTTATGATAAACACTTTCGAGCAAACCAGGACCAAGACTCTTGTGAACTTCAATAGCGGCTCCATTTACTTGATAAACCAAATCCTTTAAATCTTGTCTTGTATAATTCATAAAACTTATACTTTCTTATATGCCTTATATGGTAATTAAAACTTTAAGTCTATTGCTTCGCTTGAAATGCCAAAGCATACATTTTTATTTGTTTAATCATTGAAACCAATCCGTTTGCTCTTGTGGGCGATAAATGTTCTTTTAAACCAATTTCATCAATAAAATCAGTATTAGCCTCCAAAATTGAACTTGGTGTTTGGTTTGAAAACGCCCGAATTAAAATGGCAATAATCCCTTTGGTTAAAATAGCATCACTATCGGCTGTGAAAACAATTTTTCCATCTTGTTCTTCGCCATGCACCCATACTTTTGATTGGCAACCTTTAATAATATTTTCGTCAACTTTGTACTGTTCATCAATTATAGGAAGTGATTTTCCTAATTCAATGATGTATTCGTAGCGCTGCATCCAGTCGTCAAACATAGAAAACTCGTCAACAATTTCGTGTTGTATGTCTTGTATTGTCATGTTATTTTTCGGTCAATTTCAAAATTTTGTTTACCAATTTTTCTATCTCAACAGGCGGATATCCATGATCAAAACCGTTCGCAGGATATTCTTTTCCTTCAAAAACAAAGGTAATGTTTGCATGTGCTGCGCCATCATAAAACCTTTTCTCTGTGGGCCATTTTAAGTCTTTCACTTTAGCCAAATCTACTGCTTTAGTTAGTGTAATAATTTCTTTCCAATCATCCTCAGAAAGAGTTGTTTTCTCTTGATAATCTTTTGCGTCTCGTGAACGTGAAACAAATAACACTTGATGTTCAACTTTGATATTTAAAACAAAATTTCGCGCATTTGCCTCATAGTTAATAACCGGAATGTCTTTGTTTTGGTGATTATTCACATCGGTTTTAGTCGGTTTGCAACCCACAAAAAACAGAAGTATCAAGCTAAATAAAAATCTCATATGCTCTCTTTTTTAAGACAACATCATTTGCGCTTTTTTTACCGCTTCTACAAAGATATCAATTTCTTCCTTAGTATTGTAAAAAGCAAAACTTGCTCTAATAGTACCTGGAATATTGAAAAATTGCATAATAGGTTGGGCGCAATGATGGCCTGTTCTAACCGCTATCCCTAACTTATCTATAATTGTGCCAATGTCATACGGATGAATTCCTTCGATGTTGAACGAAATGACCGAAGCTTTGTTTTCGCTCGTTCCAAAGATTTTTAACCCTTCGATTTCTTGTAATCTTTTGGTTCCGTAAAGTAATAATTCTTGTTCGTAAGCTGCAATGTTATCAAAACCAATGGCATTCATGTAATCAATAGCGGTTCCTAAAACAATTCCGCCTTCGATGTTGGGGGTTCCGGCTTCAAATTTATGTGGTAAATCGGCATACGTAGTTTTTTCAAACGTTACCTCAGCAATCATTTCGCCTCCCCCTTGATAGGGTGGCAATTTTCGCAACCATTCTTCTTTTCCGTATAAAATTCCAACGCCTGTTGGCCCGCACACTTTATGTCCCGAAAACACATAAAAATCACAATCCAACACTTGTACATCTGGACGTAAATGTGGAGTGGCTTGTGCACCGTCGATTAAAACAGCCGCCCCTAATTCATGTGCTTTTTTAATGATATATTCAATAGGGTTCACCGTACCTAACGCATTTGAAATGTGGTTCACCGCTACAATTTTCGTTTTATCGGAAAGTAAATTGTCGAATTCAGAAAGGATTAATTCTCCTTTTTCATTCATTGGGATCACCACCAACTTTGCTCCTGTTTTTTCACATAAAAATTGCCAAGGCACAATATTGCTATGATGTTCTAAGGCAGAAACCATCACCTCATCACCTGATTTTATTAAACTTGCAAAACCATTCGCCACCAAGTTAATTCCGAAAGTCGTTCCCGAAGTAAAAATGATTTCGAAGTTATGTTTCGCATTCAAATGATCTTGAATCGTAGTTCTAGACGCTTCATAGGCATCTGTTGCCAATTGACTTAATGTGTGTACACCGCGGTGAATATTTGCGTTAATTTCGGTGTAATAGGTAGAAATAGCATCGATAACCACTTGCGGTTTTTGCGAAGTAGCTCCGTTATCAAAATAAACCAATGGTTTCCCATTTACCTTTTGTGAAAGTATCGGAAAATCGGCTCTTATTTTTTGGATGTCTAACATATTTCTACGATTTATTTTTTACAAATCAAATCCCATATTTACCCCTAATTTATCAGCGATAATACGAGCAATTTTTGCTTTTAATTCTGGAATTTTTACACTGTTGGTTACTTCGCTGGTAAATGCATACATCAATAAAGCTTTGGCTTCTTTTTTAGGAATTCCACGTTGTTGCATGTAAAACATCGCACTTTCATCTAATTGTCCAATGGTACAACCGTGTGAACATTTTACATCATCGGCAAAAATTTCCAATTGTGGTTTTGCATTAATCGTTGCTTTATCACCAATTAAAATATTATTATTTTGTTGGAATGCATCGGTTTTTTGCGCTTCTTTTTCTACGAAGATTTTTCCGTTGAAAACGCCTGTTGAACTATCATGCAAAATTGTTTTATAGTTTTGATGGCTTTCGCAATTTGGTGTAGCGTGTTGCACTAACGTATAATGATCTACGTGTTGTTTGTCGCCAATAATAGTAATTCCTTTTAAAGTTGAATCGATTCGTTCCCCTTGATGATAGAAATTCAAGTTGTTTCTTGTGATGTTTCCGCCAAATGAAAACGTATGCACCGCCACTCTACTCTCTTGATTTTGAGCAATGTAGGTGTTGTCGATCAAATTAGCAGTTTGCACATCGTTTTGAATTTTGTAATAATCCACAATCGCACGTTTTTGAGCAAAAATTTCAGTAACCGAATTCGTTAAAACCGGATTTGAATTCAAACTTTGATGACGCTCTACAATTTGCACGTGCGCATTTTCGCCAACAATGACTAAATTTCGAGGTTGCACCATTAAAGCCGCTTCGGTTCCTGTAGAAAAATAAATAATTTCAATCGGTTTTTCTACTACTTTACTTTTCGGAATGTTGATATAGGCGCCTTCCAATGAAAAAGCCGTATTTAAAGACGTTAAACTTTCTTCTTTACTCGCAATTTGATTGAAATAACTATCAATTACCATTTTATATTTAGGCTTTGTCAATGCCGAAGACATCAAACAAACATCTAAACCATCATGTGTAGTTGAAGACAAAAACGAACTGAAAATGCCGTCAATGAAAACCACTTTATAGGTGTCAATTTCGTGTAAGAAATACTTTTTTACATCTTTAAATTCGATAGCATTATCTTTCTTTGGAAACACCGAAAAATCATTTTTCAAAATCGCATTTAACGACGTGTATTTCCAAGCTTCCTCTTTTTTTGTGGGGAAACCTTTGTTTTCGAAATTTTTTATGGCATTGCTTCTTACCTCATGAAGTTCAGAATGGGTATCAATCTTTTCTTCAAAAGCCATGAAGGAAGCTAATAATTTATCTTTTAATTCCATTTTTATTATCTTAAAGTCGAAAGTCAAAAGTCTTAAAGACTTGCGTTATCGACAAATTTTATTTTTAAAATCGTTATATAATAATTTACGATTTTGGATTTAAATATTTTATAAAACCACTTAAAAGTCTGGATATTTCAGAAACAGATTCTAATAGTTCTTCAAATTCTTGTTTTGTTATATATTCTAAATCAAATGCTAAATATAATTGTGAACGAACTTCTCCGGCAGAAGCTTTTGAAACATATAAAAAGTAAATAAATTCTTTATCTGTATTTCTTTCAAATCCTTCTGCAATATTAGATGATATAGAAATTGAAGCTCGTCTAATTTGTCTTACAAAATAGTTATCTTTTTTAAAATTTAAATTTTCTGTAATTTGATAAATTCGTTTATTAAAAATTCTTGCCTTTTGCCATGAATTAATTTCTTCGAATGAATTAAATTTTCCCATCTTTAAACTTTAAGACTTTTGACTTTCGACTATTTCACTTTTAATCCAATCGTAACCTTTTTCTTCAAGTTCTAATGCTAAATCTGCTCCGCCTGTTTTTACGATTTTTCCGTCCATTAATACGTGAACGAAATCAGGAACGATATAATCTAACAAACGTTGGTAGTGCGTAATGACTAACACCGCGTTGTTTTCGTTTTTCAATTTATTCACTCCGTTAGCAACAATTCGCAACGCATCGATATCTAAACCGGAATCGGTTTCGTCCAAAATTGCGATTTTTGGTTCCAACATTGCCATTTGGAAAATTTCATTACGTTTCTTTTCACCACCCGAAAAACCTTCGTTTAGCGAACGCGACAAAAATTTTCGATCCATTTCTAATAATTCTGATTTTTCGCGAATTAATTTCAGCATTTCGTTGGCTGGCATTTCGTCTTGCTTGTTTGCTTTACGTTTTTCGTTGATTGCGGTTTTAATGAAATTCGTTACCGAAACGCCTGGAATTTCTACAGGATATTGAAACGATAAGAAAACACCTTTGTGTGCTCTTTCTTCTGGCGCTAATTCTGAAATTTCTTCTCCGTCCAAAAAGATTTCGCCTTCAGAAACTTCGTAATTTTCATTTCCAGCAATGATTGAAGATAAAGTAGATTTTCCGGCACCATTTGGTCCCATAATCGCATGTACTTCTCCTGCTTTAATTTCAAGGTTGATTCCTTTTAATATTTCTTTGTCTTCAACAGACGCGTGTAAATTTTTAATGCTTAACATCTTTTTTTTATTTTAAACCATTTAAGGCACATAAGTTCATATAAGTTCTATCCAACACTTCCTTCTAACGAAATTTCCAACAATTTCTGTGCTTCTACCGCAAATTCCATTGGTAATTTATTCAATACTTCTTTGCTGAATCCATTTACGATTAAGGCAATGGCTTTTTCGGTTGGAATTCCTCGTTGGTTACAATAAAACACTTGATCTTCTCCAATTTTTGAAGTCGTTGCTTCGTGTTCAATTTTTGCCGAAGCATTTTTACTTTCGATATACGGAAATGTATGCGCGCCACAATTATTTCCCATTAAAAGCGAATCACATTGAGAGAAGTTACGCGCGTTTTCGGCTCTTGCGCCAATTTGGACTAATCCTCTATAACTGTTTTGTGATTTTCCTGCTGAAATTCCTTTAGAGATGATCGTCGATTTGGTGTTTTTACCCAAGTGAATCATCTTGGTTCCTGTATCGGCTTGCTGGAAATTATTGGTAACGGCAATCGAATAAAATTCGCCAATTGAATTATCGCCTTTCAACACACAAGAAGGATATTTCCAAGTTACCGCCGAACCTGTTTCTACTTGTGTCCAAGAAATTTTAGCGTTTTTCTCGCACAAACCTCTTTTGGTTACGAAATTATAAACGCCTCCTTTGCCTTCTTTGTTTCCAGGATACCAGTTTTGCACCGTTGAATATTTGATTTCGGCTCCGTCCAAAGCGATTAATTCTACAACGGCAGCGTGTAATTGATTTTCATCACGACTTGGAGCGGTACACCCTTCCAAATAAGAAACATAGCTATCTTCATCAGCCACCAATAACGTTCTTTCAAACTGACCCGTTCCACCTTGATTAATTCTAAAATACGTTGATAATTCCATTGGACATTTTACCCCTTTTGGAATGTAACAGAAACTTCCATCTGAAAAAACAGCCGAATTTAAAGCCGCGTAAAAATTATCTTTCATCGGAACAACAGTCCCTAAATGTTTACGAACTAATTCTGGATGTTCTTTGATAGCTTCCGAAATCGAACAGAAAATAATGCCTTTTTCGTTTAATGTTTTCTTGAAAGTAGTTGCCACAGAAACCGAATCTACGACGATATCAATCGCCACATTATTCATTTTCTTTTGCTCGTCTACCGAAATTCCTAACTTTTTATACATCGCTAAAAGTTCTGGATCAACATCTTCTAGTTTTTTATTCGGATCAGCTTTTTTTGGTGCTGAATAATAGGAAATGGCCTGAAAATCGGGTTTTTCATAATGTACGTTTGCCCATTCTGGTTCAATCATTTCTTGCCACGCTCTAAACGCTTCCAAACGCCATTCGGTCATCCATTCTGGCTCGTCTTTTTTCTTTGAAATAGCACGAACAATGTCTTCATTTAACCCAATAGGAAACGTTTCCGAGTCTAATTCGGTATAAAATCCGTATTCGTATTCTTTATTTTCTAATTCAACTTTTAAGTCGTCCTCAGTATATTTGCTCATATTAGCCCCCTAGCCCCCGAAGGGGAACTCCTATTAGGGGTAAATAGGATTTCAATTATTTTATATTTTTATATTACTTTGTATTAACAATAACTATTGGAGCCCCTCCTTTGGAGGGGTTGGGGAGGCTTACAGCGAGAAACTCTCTCCACATCCACATGTTCTTTGTGCATTAGGATTGTTAAAAACAAATCCTTTTCCGTTTAAACCGCCCGAAAATTCTAAAATGGTTCCTGCTAAATAAAGGAAACTCTTTTTTTCAACGGCTATTTTTACATTGTTATCTTCAAAAACTTTATCATTTTCGGTTAACTCTTTGTCAAATTTTAATTCATAAGACAAACCCGAGCAACCTCCGCTTTTAACTCCTACTCTTACATAGTCTTTGGTTGCATCAAAACCATCTTCTTGCATCATGGCAATGATTTTTTTACTTGCTGTATCAGAAACTTTAATCATAACGTCGTTAGTGTTTGTTTTTTATTAGTGCTATGTAATTCGCATTGAAAAAATTGTTTTAAAATTCAATGTTTTCTCTTGCTCATTTCATGGCTTATTTTGATTTTGTCTAAATTAAAGACAAAGATAAGTCATAATTTGCTTTTTACAAGGTTTGCTAACATTTTTATAACTTATTAACGCATAACTTTTATTTATAATTTACTTAAGAAAAAAGTATAATCAATTTTTGTAAATTGCAGAAATTTTAATTCATTATGAAATTACATGCTATTGAAGCTGGAAATTTTAAACTTGATGGAGGCGCTATGTTTGGTGTTGTGCCAAAAACCATTTGGAACAAAACAAATCCAGCCGATGAAAATAACTTAATTGATATTGCTGCAAGGTGTTTATTAATAGAAGACGGAAATCGGTTGATTTTAATTGACACAGGAATGGGCAACAAACAATCGGATAAGTTTTTTGGCTATTATTCGCTTTGGGGCGATCATTCGTTAGATACATCCTTAAAAAATGCTGGTTTTCATCGCGATGATGTTACCGATGTTTTTATGACACATTTGCACTTTGACCATTGTGGTGGAAGCGTGAATTGGAACGCAGCCAAAACAGGCTATGAAGTGGCATTTAAAAATGCTAAATTCTGGACGAATGACAATCATTGGGATTGGGCAACGAAACCCAATTCAAGAGAAAAAGCATCTTTTTTACATGAAAACATTATGCCGATGCAAGAAAGTGGTCAACTGCATTTTATCAAACGACCAGAGGGCGATTTTTTGCAAGAATCTGAATTAGGTTTTGGTATATTTTTTGCCGATGGGCATACCGAAAAACAAATGATTCCGCATATCAATTATAATGGAAAGACTATTGTTTTTTGTGGTGATTTATTGGCAACCGCTGGCCATATCCCTGTTCCCTATGTAATGGGTTATGACACGCGTCCGCTTTTAACTATGGATGAAAAAACTAAATTTATGAATGCGGCGGCGGAAAACAAATATTATTTGTTTTTAGAACATGATGCACATAATCAAATTATTACGGTAGAAAAAACCGAAAAAGGCGTTCGTCTAAAAGATGTTTTTTCTTGTCAAGATATTTTTTAATCAAACTATTAATTTCAATCAATAAAAATGAAAACTATTCGTATCCCTTTTTATGTAACAATTTCGTTAACATTAGTTTTTGCAGGTTGTGGTTCTTCAAAAATTATTCCAACGCCGGTTGAGAATATTGATAGAATGCCTCTAAAAATTGCTCCAATAAAAGAAAAAGATTTACAACGCTGGTCACACTTAGACCTAACAAAAGACACGATTCCGGGCATGAGCGTGGACAAAGCGTATGCAGAATTATTAAAAGGAAAAAAAGGCCAAAAAACTGTTGTTGGTGTAGTAGATTCTGGTATTGATATTAATCATGAGGATTTGAAAAATGCTATTTGGACAAATCTAAAAGAAATTACAGGAAACAACATTGATGATGATAACAACGGCTATGTTGACGACATTCACGGATGGAATTTTTTAGGTAATGCAGACTATGAACAATATGAATTTGTGAGAATTGTAAAAAAGGGAGTGGGCACACCTGATTATGAAAAAGCTAAAGCAGAATTAGACAAAAAAAGAAAAGAAGCTGAAGAAGAAAAACAGCAACTTGACTTTATTTTAGATGCTGAAAAAACCATAAAAAATCATCTTAAAAAAGAGGATTATACACTTGATGATATTAAAAAAATTGACGCTAAAGATGTAAATCTTTCTAGAGCTAAGTCAGTTTTTCTACAAATTTTGTCAACAACTTCTGTAGCGGACTTTAAAAAAGAAATAGAAGAATTTAAAGACCACGTGTATGAACAAGTAAATTACCACTATAATGTTTCGTTTGACGGCAGAAAAATAGTTGGTGATAATCCAAATGACCTAACCGATAAAAAATATGGAAACAACAATGTTATTGGACCAAATCCAAAAGACGCCAAACACGGCACGCATGTAGCTGGAATTATTGCACAAACAAGAGGCAACAAAAAAGGGGGCGATGGTGTCATAAACAACGTTTCAATTATGGCCGTAAGAGCCGTTCCTAACGGAGACGAATACGATAAAGATATAGCTTTAGGAATTCGTTATGCTGTTGATAATGGTGCTAAAGTTATTAATGGTTCTTTTGGAAAATATTTTTCACAAAATAAAGAATGGGTTATAGATGCTATAAAATATGCAGCATCAAAAGATGTTTTAGTGGTTGTTGCTGCCGGAAACGAATCTTACGATTTAGATACTACTAATAAATATCCAAACGACACCTATGACAACTCTCCTGAATATACAGATAATGTATTAATAATTGGTGCAATTGGTCCAAATTATGGGTCAAAACTAGTCGCAGATTTTTCAAATTATGGTAAAAATAATGTAGATATTTTTGCGCCGGGAGATAAAATTTATGCTACTACTCCGCTAAACACCTATGAATACCTTCAAGGAACGTCAATGGCTTCACCAAATGTTGCTGGTGTAGCTGCATTAATTCGCTCTTATTATCCTACGCTAAGTGCTAAAGAAGTAAAAGCTATTATAATGGAAAGCGGCACAACATTAAATAACACCATCACTGTAGGAGAAGACAAACACAAAGCAAATTTTAAAGAAATTTCAAAAAGCGGAAAAATTATTAACGCTTATAATGCATTATTATTAGCCGAAAAAAGAACAAAAAAATAAAAAATGAAACACCTATTTAATTCTATTCCCCTATTTTTTTTACTCGTTACGGCGGTAAGTAACGGACAAAATCATCCTAATCCGGGTTATTGGCAACAACACGTTGATTACAAAATGAATGTAACTGTAGATGTAAAGAAGTACCAATATTCAGGTAATCAAGAATTGGTCTACACAAACAATTCGCCAGACACTTTAAAAAAAGTATATTTTCATTTATTCCCAAATGCATTTCAACCTGGAAGCGCAATGGATATAAGGCTTCAAACCATTTCTGATCCCGATAAAAGAATGGTAAGAAAGTTTATGAAAGAAAAAAAAGAAGTTAAAGAAAGCCGAATTAGCACCTTAAAACCTGACGAAATAGGATTTTTAAACGTTTTTAATTTAAAACAAAACGGAAAATTGGTTGTTTCAAAAGTTGAGGGGACAATATTAGAAGTTACACTTAACGAGGTTATTTTGCCAAAAAGTAAAACAGTATTTTCACTAGATTTTACAGGTCAAGTTCCTTTGCAAATTCGTCGTTCTGGGAGAAATTCTGAAGAAGGCATTGCGTTGTCAATGACGCAATGGTATCCTAAAATGGCCGAGTTTGATTTTGAAGGCTGGCAGGCCGATCCTTATATTGCAAGAGAATTTCATGGTGTGTGGGGAAATTTTGATGTAAAAATAACAATTGATAAAGACTATACTATCGGCGGAACGGGCTATTTGCAAAATAAAAACGAAATTGGAAAAGGATATGAAGATGCTGGTGTTGAAGTTGTTTATCCTAAAAAAACGAAAACATTAACTTGGCATTTTTATGCACCAAACGTTCATGATTTTGCATGGGGAGCTGACAAAGAATACGTTCATGATAAAATTATAGGAGAAAACAACGTAGAGCTACATTTTTTCTACAAAAACAAAACTGAAAACATTGAAAATTGGAAAAAAATGCAACCAAAAACAGCGGAGTTGTTAGCTTTTTATAATAAGCATGTAGGCGCGTATCCTTACAAACAATATTCTGTAGTTCAAGGTGGAGATGGCGGTATGGAGTATGCTATGTGCACACTTATTACAGGTAATAGAAGTTATGGAAGTTTAGTTGGGGTAACCGCTCATGAATTTGCACACAGTTGGTTTCAGCACATATTAGCTACAAACGAAGCTAAACATTGTTGGATGGATGAAGGGTTTACTTCTTATATTTCTAACTTAGCCATGAATGAAATTATGCCACCTAAAGAGCCTGAAAGTCCGTTTGCAGATGCGTACAAAAATTATGTTTACTTGGCGAATAGCGGCAAAGAACAACCCTTAACTAATCATGCCGATCGTTTTGATTTGAACATGGCTTATGGAATTGCTGCTTATAGCAAGGGAGAAGTTTTTTTAGCACAATTGGCACATGTTATTGGTGAAGAAAATCTGGAAAAAACAATAAAAAAATATTATTCCGACTTCAAATTTACACACCCAACACCAAATGATATTAAACGCACTGCAGAAAAAATTACAGGTGCTAATTTAGACTGGTATTTAAATGAATGGGCGCAAACCACAAATACTATTGACTATGCCATAAAAGAAGTGCAGAGCAATGAAACTCAAACAAAAGTTACAATAGAACGAAAAGGAAGAATGCCAATGCCTATAGACATTATTGTGGAATATACAGACGGGAGTAAAGACTATTTTTACGTACCTAACAGTTTGTTGCGCTGGGAAAAACCAAACCCCTATCCAAACTTGAAACGAACCGTATTGCCAAGTTGGGACTGGGCTTACCCCACATTTAGTTTTCAAATTAACAAACAAAAATCTGAAATAAAAGCAATTGATTGTAATCCAAATGGTTTATTAGCTGATGTAAAACCAGATGATAATAAAGTAACCCTGAACTAAAAACACTTAAAGCCACTAATAAAGTGGCTTTTTTGTGCATTATAACTATCTTTGTCTCTGAAATGAAAGCAGACTTTACATACCCAAAGCACGAAAAACTGAAAAGTAAAAAAATTATTGATGCTCTTTTTTCCGAAGGAAAATCGGTGTCAAAATACCCTTTACGACTAGTTTATGTGCCGATTTCTGAAGAATCATATACGTTTCTTAAAAACAACAACCCTCAGTTAGAAAATCACGTATTAGGCGTTTCTGTTTCAAAAAAATATTTTAAACACGCGGTTGATCGAAATTATTTTAAGCGCGTTTTAAGAGAATGTTACCGACTGAATAAAACCACGCTTGTTGGTCCCTTAAAAAAACCACATGCCTTTATGTTTTTTTATCAAAGCAATACAAAACTAACATTTGATGAAATTAACGAAAAAACGATTCAGCTATTTGAAAAATTTCATCTTAATCAATAATAAATTAATTACTTTCGTATAATAAAAAATTAACTATCCGCATGAAGTTTTCCACAAGAAAGAAATATATTATCCCCGCACTTCTTTCGGGTTTCTTATTTATTGGTGTAAGTTTTCAAAATGATTTCTTTGAACTTGCAAAACAAATAGAAATTTTTACCTCTATGTTTAAAGCCGTAAACCAAAATTATGTTGACGAAACCAATCCGGGAAACATGATGGACGTTGCTATAAAAAACATGTTAAAAGAATTAGACCCCTACACTGTTTTTTTTAATGAACAAGATGTGCTAAAACACAAAATTAACAATACAGGTGAATATACAGGCATTGGCGCCTTAATTACAAGAAAAGACGGACAGCTTATTCTGCGCGAAGTATATGAAAATATGCCCGCAGACAAAGCGGGTTTTAAAGCGGGTGATGTAATTACACAAATAGGTGATGTAAATTTAAAAGACTTCAAAGAAGACGCCTCACAATTATTAAAAGGAGCCAAAAACACAAAAATTGAAATCATTTATTCGCGTCAAGGAATTGAAAAAAAAGGACAAATTATCTTAGATGAAGTAGAAATAAAAGCCGTTCCTTATTATAAATTATTAGCCAACAATGTTGGTTATATTGTTTTGTCAAAATTTAATGAAAAAGCATCTTCCGAAACAAAAGAGGCTTTACTAACACTCAAAGAAAAAGGAGCTACTAAAATTATCTTAGATTTAAGAGATAATCCGGGTGGTTTATTGCACGAAGCGGTAAATGTGTGTAATTTATTTGTGCCAAAAGATGAATCAATTGTAACAACAAAATCAAAAAACACGGTCCACAACCACACCTATAAAACAAAAAACGAACCCGTTGATGTTGAAATTCCCCTAGTGGTTATCGTAAACGACCGAAGCGCTTCTGCCTCTGAAATTGTTTCCGGAGCCTTACAAGATCTTGATAGAGCAGTTATTGTAGGCAATAGAAGCTTTGGAAAAGGATTGGTTCAGCGCCCCTTTAATTTATCTTATGGAACACAAGTAAAAGTAACGATTTCTAAATACTACACCCCTTCTGGAAGATGTATTCAAGCAACAGATTACAGCAAAAAAGACGAAAATGGCCGACCAATTAAAACATCAGAAAAAGAATTTAATGCGTTTAAAACCAAAAAAGGAAGAACCGTTTATGATGGTGGTGGTGTATTGCCTGATGTAGAAATTTCTGAAATGAAAAAAAGTGCTGTAGGACAAAACTTAACAGACTCTGATGCATTATTTAATTTTGCGACTCAGTTGTATTATAAAAATCCGAATGGCAAAGTGCCAAATGCTATTTCTGAAGCTGAATTTAGTGAATTTAAAGCCTATATTAAGAAAGAACATGTTGACCTAAACACACAAATAGAAAAATCATTTAAAACGCTTGTGGAATCAGCTAAAAAAGATAAAATTGAAAATGAATTAACGGTCGAAATTAAACAACTTGAAACGGCAATAGAAAAAGCTAAAGATAAAGAATTAGACAAAAACAAAGAAGAGATTAAACGTTTACTTTATCAAGAATTAGTACTAAAATATGGCTATAGAAAAGACTTTTATGATTATGTAGCCGCGCGTTATACAGATGTTCAAAGAGCCGTACAAATACTAACTAACACATCCGAATATCAAACTATTCTAAAAAAATAAACAAATGAAAAAGGTGTTTTTTATTGCTGTTTTTTTCATTTCGCTTTCGGGCTTTAGCCAAGAAGAAACGGTACATTCTATTTATTTTGAATCAGATGTACACGAATTAAAGGCCTTGCAATCTGAAGCGGTTGTAGCTTTTTTAAAAGTCATTGATACCACTCGCCTAGAAAGTATTTCTATCTTTGGGTATTGTGATGATATTGGTAAAATTGATTACAATTATAAGCTTTCTCAACGCAGAGCAAATGGAGTAAAAGACATGTTAGTTAAAAAAGGAGTAAAACTAAAAATCATCGTCAAAATTGAAGGAAAAGGAAAAGTCATGATTGACGAAGACTTAGAAGACAATGTGCCTGAAGCAAGAGCAAAAAACAGGCGTGTAGATGTAGTGCTAAACTTTAAACCTTTAATACTAGAAGAATTTAATATTCCTGGTTTATATACCACAATTAGAAAAGACGCCGTAGAAGGTGATCGAATCTATTTAGAGAAGTTGCTTTTCGACAAAGGAAGCAGTCGCCTAACTTCTAAAGCAAGAGAAGAATTAGACCGAATGGTTTTGCTTCTAAAAAGATATCCTAACATAGAATTCGAAATACAAGGTCATGTTTGTTGTACACCAAATTATCAAAAAGAAGCGGTAGACAAAGACACAAAAAAAAGAGAGCTTTCTAAAAACAGAGCAGAGAGTGTATATCGGTATTTTTTATCAAAAGGAATTAGCAAAACACGGATGACATTTAAGGGCTATGGAAATACACAATCATTGGGTAAAGATGCACAACTTGACAGAAGAGTGGAGTTACTAATAACTAAGGCTTAAGTTGGATTGTTAAAACCCTAATAAGCTCTCGTAAATCAGAAATTGTTTGATCTTTTTCTTTAATTCGCGCCTCATATTGTGTTTCTAATTTTTGTATAAAAAAATAGATAAATTCCTCATTTTTTACATCAACACTTTTTATTTCTTCTGCTTTTGAATCGAATAAAAATTCTTCTAAAGTTATAGAAAAAACGGTGCAAATTCTTTCTAAATGTACCGCCCAAGCATTACTTTGTCCGTTTTCCATTCTTGCGTAAGCAGATTGAGAAATAAATAATAAATCGGCAAGATGCTCTTGAGACCAATTTCTCTCAATTCGAAGCGCTTTTATTTTTTCGCCAATTAAATTTTTCATTTGTAGGTAATTAGATGTTATTGGGACTTTAACAAATAATCTTTAGAGTTAAATTAAAAAATTAGTATTTGAAACATAAAATATGTAAGAAAATATGTTAATTTATTTTTGTGTGAAATAAAAATGTTTATTTTTGAAATAGTAAAATTCTAAATCAAAAAAGGCATTTATTTTATAAAGCCTTGTCATATGTAGATTTACACCCATAAAGTATTAGTAAACTTTTTCACACAATATAAGAACAATTTTGGTTTATTCGAAATACGATTGAAATTACCCGAATTTCGAATAATAGGCTTGTGTTTTTGTAAGTAATTTAGCAATATTATTAACCAAATATTTTTAAATTATGAAAAAGTTTACTTACAGCGCAGTCGCTATTGTACTATTTTCATTTGCTGGAATAGCTAGTGAAAAAAATGAAAAAAAAGGATCTGTGAAACACAATGAAGTAGCTTCATTTGCTCTACCAAATTTAGAAACCACTGAAGCTATAAAGGGCAACCCTGCTACTTGCCAAAAAGTAGCCACCGCATTAACCGCATTATATGAAATGGATTTTGGAACTGTTGAAGATTGTTGTGAATACTATGAAATATACAATCATATCTACAACAATTGTATGAATAGTTAAATGAGTCAGAGGTTGCTTTTACTTAATTATATTAAGAGTAAAAGCAACCTCTTTTTAAAAATAAAATTATGATAAAAAAAAGTATAAATACAGTAGTCGTCTTGATTGTAATAATCAGCTGTAAAAGCTTTCATTCCGGAGAAAATCATATTTCAACAATAAACGAAAATAAAGAAAGTGGTATACAGGTTACATACGGTGTGGCACAAGGAAAAGGAAATGATATAAAAAGAACTGAGTTTTCTAAAGACGTTGAAGAAATGGCAAAAAACATCAATGCTGAAATGCCTAATTTAGAATTTAACTTGTTATGTACTAAAAATAAAAGTGTTTTCAAACTGGTTGATAAATTAGAAAAAGATGATAGTTTTAATTATAAAATGGCAACACTTTTTTTTGGGGATAATAATAAAACATATTTTATAAATAGAACGGAAAAAGAATATTTTTATAAGACAGAATTTGATGGTCAAACGTATTACATAGACATTTCTGACACCGGAAACCTGTGGCAACTAACAAACGAAAAAAAAATAATTGATAACTATACATGCTACTTAGCTCATTTTAAAAAGAAGATTATTAGTGCTAGAACAGGTAAAGAAGAGGAACAAAGTTTTTCTGCCTGGTATGCTCCAGAAATTCCTTATTCCTTCGGCCCTTTTCAATTGTTTGGACTTCCTGGATTAATCATGGAAGGCCATATTGGGAGAAAAATGTATTTTGTAAAAAAAATCACTTTCTTAGAAAATGTAAAAATAAATTCTCAAAAAGACATTCAAAAAACACCACTAGATGTTTTAGAAAAAAAAGCCAAGTCTAATGCTGTGAGTAAAACATTTAATCAATAATACCTTTTGAATAAATATATTTTACATATTTATAAACAACCCTTTCGTTTAAACATATTTATTGTTTTTTTTCTAATTATTCCATTTTTTTCAATTGGACAATCTTTCTTTGGAACAGTAAAAGACGCTTTAGGCAACCCACTTCAAAACGCAAATGTATTGGCAAAACCCATTGAGGGTATCTATGAAATAAAATTTGCTATTGCAGATCATTTAGGAAGATTTAAACTAGATCTCCAAAAAAACACTAGTTATGAAATTCAGGTGTCATATATTGGTTTTGTAGAGAAAACAATTGAAATAAAAACAGGAGCTTCTAATGAAGAATATCATTTCAATCTCATTAAAAAAGATACTGAAATAAAAGAAATTGTTATAAAATATGATTACAACCCTGTCTTAATAAAAAAAGACACTAGTATCTATGACGTAAAAGCATTTACAAATGGAACCGAACGAAAACTAAAAGACCAATTAGAAAAAATTCCGGGTATTGAAGTTGATAAAAACGGAGGAGTCTTCGTACAAGGTAAAAAGGTTACAAAGTTTTACGTAGAAAACCAATCTTTTTTTGGGGGTGGAACCAAATTGGGAATCGAAAACATTCCGGCAGATGCAGTTGATAAAATTGAAGTGTTAGATAATTTTAATGAAACTGGATTTCTAAAAAACGTTTCTAACAATGATGACTTAGCGATGAATGTTAAGTTGAAATCAGATAAAAAGAATTTTATTTTCGGCGACTTAGAAACAGGTATAGGAGGCGAGAAAAAGAATCTTTATTATAAAAATCACGCCGGGTTGTTTTATTTTTCGCCCAAAACGAATATAAGCTACATAGGTGATGTTAACAACATTGGTAAAAGCACATTTACATTTGAAGATGTTATCCGTTTTCAAGGAGGAACCAGTAGTTTTTTAAATAATAAAAAACAATTGTCTGATTTGTTTTTATTTACAAACGACAACACCTATGTTGTTCAAGCAAAATCTGTATTTAATGCACTTAACTTTAGGCGGTCTATTAACTCAAAAATTGATGTTGAGGGATTTGGCATAGTTTCTAAAAATTATACATCTAATCAATCTGTATCCAACATAAGCTATTTACAAAACAACACATATGTTTTGGAAAACAAAAACAATCAAAACGACGCAACATCGTGGCTAAGTATGGGAAATGTGAAACTAAATTATTTGCCTAATTCTAAATCGAAATGGCTGTATAACGGACACTTTCAAGTGATAACTAATGACTATTTCGACCAAATAAATTCGTTACAAAACAACCAGCTTTTTTCTTTTGAATCCTCAAACACAAATATTACCTCTCAAATTAAACAATTTATTGAGTGGCACAAACAACATTCTGAAAAACACACCACTACTTTTGTGTTAAATCAAACGTTTGAAGAGGCAAGCCCAAAAAACACATGGATAACAGACAGGCCTTTTTTAGCTGGCTTAATTCCTTTACAAAACGATACATTTTATACAATACAACAACTTAAAAAGATTAGAAATCACACTGTTGAGGGGATATTTAAACATTATTGGGCGCTAAATAATCATAATCATTTGTATTCAAATGTGGGCGTCAATTATACGCGTTCTCAAATCATAATTTCTGAAAAACAAACCCTTACCAACGGAGAAATTAATGATTTTTCGAGTCAGGGTTTTGGAAATAATTTAAACTACAGATTTTCTGATTTATATGTGGGAGCAGAATATAAGTTTAAAATTGGAAAATGGATAAATAGGCCTGGAATATATTATCATTTGTACCAATTAAAAACTGCTCAACAAAACAATTTCCTCTCTAATCAACAACTCTTATTTGAACCGAGATGGAAAAGTGAACTAAAGTTTAATAACGCCGAAGCATTAGTCTTTGATTATAAATTAGCTAATACATTTTCTGACGCCTCTAAAATGATTGAAAATTATACACTTCAAAGTTATAACAGTGTATTTAAAGGAAATGCGCTCTTAACTAACGAACGCTACCATGCCGCTTCATTATATTATACTAAAACAAGTACATTTAGAGGATTGTTTTTTAATGCTAAATCTAGTTTTTACAAAAAAACTAGAACCATACGAAATGAAATTCTATTAGATGGTGTAAATCAATTTACTTTTCCGCTTTTAACAAATAATCCAGAAACAAATTGGCAAGCATCTTGTAATCTAGATAAAAAAATCAACAAGTTTAGAGTGGGATTGCAGTCTAATTTTAATTGGTTTACTTATATACAAACCGTTAATAATCAAAGGACTAAAAACGAAAGAACTAGTAAAAATTATGGGGTCTCTATTCGAACAACACCAAAAAAATGGCCCCTGGTACAGGTAAATTATTCTAAAACATTTAACCGCTTTTTTGGACTAACAAATTCAAAACTAATTTCAGACAATATTTCCTTATCTATTGATGTAACATTCTTTAAAAATTTTACTTTTAAATCGAATTATGAGGTTACATATACTATTAATAACCTAAATCAAAAAAGCACGTATAAAATTGCAAATGCGCTTTTGTGTTATCAAAAAAAGGAAAGTCCTTTTAGATGGGAACTTTCCGCACAGAACTTTTTAAATAATGGTAAAATAATAGATAATTCTTTTTCGGACTTTATGGTGTCGACAACAACAACGTTTGTAATGCCAAGAATAATACTGGTTAGTGTGAATTATAAAATTTAAAACAACTAACGCTTCATCTCAATATGTGGAATTCCGTCTTCTAAATAACTTTCGCTGGTTTGTTTAAAGCCGTGACTTTCATAAAATTTCTTTAAATATTCTTGTGCCGAAATAGTAATTTTTGAGGTTTGGAAGTGTTGCTCTACAGCCTCAATAGAAACGCGCATTAAATCATGACCATACTTGTTTGCTCTGTGTTGTGGGCTTACAATTACTCTACCAATGGAAGCTTCTTTAAAATAATCCCCGGTAGCAAAAATTCTAGAACAGGCAATTAATTCTTGATTTAAATAGCCCAATACATGAATGGCTTTTTGGTCTTTATTGTCAATGTCTTGATAAACGCAGTTTTGCTCCACTACAAACACTTCTGAGCGCAACCTTAACAATTCATACAGTTCCGCAGTAGAAAGTTCGTTAAATCGCTTTATTTTAAATTGTGCCATTTTATTAGATAAAGAAAAGCCACAACAAAAGTTATGGCCTCATCTATTTTATTTTTTTACTATCCGTTTATTTTTAATTTCATCCCAGGTTGAATGTTATCATCACAAAGGTTGTTGTTCTTTTTTAAATCATCAACTGTGACATTAGGATATTTTTTTGAAATCGAAAAAATAGAATCTCCTTTTTGAACCGTATAAAATTCTTCTTCTTTCGTAAAAACATCTTTATTTGCGGGTTTTTTATCTAATTTTACTATGTTTTCACCAGTCGAATTGGGCAATTGTTCTGTTTTTGTTTTAGGCACCTTAACGACTTCGTTAACGGTTATTTTCTTCGTTTTTTGTAACGCTAATAACTGCCCCTCATTAATTGTCGTTCCGTTAATCGTATTCCATTTTTTTAATTGTTCGATACTAACGTTATTTATAGTTGCTATTTTGCTTAACGTTTCCCCTTTTTTAACTTTGTAATACTCTTTTTTGACTACTTCCTTGGTTGTTTGCTTTACAATTTTATCAAATTCTTTTTCTTCCAATGCTGCAATACTGTCTTGTTTAGCTATACTGTCTTGTTTTTGTATTTTGGCAAGTTGTACTTTTCGCCATTTTTCGGCTTCTAGATACTCTAAGTAAGCATAAATTTTATCTTCATTGGAAACAAATAAGCCAATTTTATCTTTTGGTAATCTTAAAAAATACAATTCATTTTCATAGGATGGAATAAAATTATTTTTAAACGTAGGATTAAAAAACTCTATTTCATCTACCGATACGTCTAATAAATCGGCTATCTGCTTAAAAGTCATTCCTCTTTTTACGGCCACTGTATCGGTTTGGAAATAAGCTACAGGTGCTTTTTTAGGCATTAAACCCAACTCCTTTTTAAACTCATAAATATACATTGTGGCTAAAAAAGCAGGAACATAGTTTGCTGTTTCTTTGGGTAAAAACTTTCTAATTTCCCAATAATCATTACTTCCTCCGGCGCGTCTAATTGCTTTTGACACGTTGTTTGGGCCGCAATTATATGATGCTAACACTAAACTCCAATCGCCAAAAATGGCATACATATTTGACAAATATTGACAAGCCGCTTCTGTGGCTTTTATTGGATCGTGTCTGTCGTCAACATACGACGTAACATTTAATTTATATTGTTTGCCTGTCGCTGGCATGAATTGCCATAACCCTCCTGCACCTACACGTGATTTTGCTTTTGGATTTAATGCCGATTCAACAATGGCTAAATATTTAATTTCTAAAGGAACGTTATATTTTGCTAAATGCTCTTCAAACATCGGAAAATAATACTCCGCAATCGCCATTTGTCGCTCAATACTTTTGCTTCTGTTTTTTAGAAAAATTTTAATTGTATTCTCTAACGTTTGATTGTATTCTATAACAAAAGGCGATTGAACATCAAGTTTTTTTAATCGTTTTTTTAATACTTCTGTATCTAAATTAAAATCTACTTTTTCGTCTAAATTAAGTGTAGTAATGTCTGCAAACATCTCCTTAGAAATGTCTGTGTTTGCAAGTTCTTTCATCCATCTTTCGTCAATACAAACACTTGTGGAATGATTAATAAACGTGCTTTTTAATGAATCTAAGTAGGTTAATTTTGGAACAAAAATAGGCAATTCTCTTTCTGCGCTTTCTTGTGCAAAAGCAAAAGAAAACGAGAAAAACAAACTTGCTAATAGGGCTATTTTTTTCATCTTTTTATGGGGCGTTTTTATTATGTTGCTAATTTACAACACATTACTAACGTTGCAAAAATACAATTTATTGTTTAATTATGCTAAAATAGCTGCGATTCCTGGTAATGTTCTGCCTTCAAGCATTTCTAACATGGCTCCACCTCCAGTGGAAACGTAACTCATTTTTGATTCCAAGCCAAACTGTTTTACCGCCGCTACACTATCTCCTCCTCCAACTAAAGAAAACGCACCATTTTTTGTAGATTCGGCAATGTATTCTCCTAAAGAAATGGTGCCGTGAGCAAATTTTTCCATTTCGAAAACACCTATTGGACCATTCCATAAAATCGTTTTAGAATCTAAAAGCACTTTTTTAAATAGTTCAAGTGTTTTTGGCCCTGCGTCAAGCCCTTGCCATCCATCTGGAATAGCCGTAACGTCTATTATTTGTGTTTCTGCATCATTTGAAAAAGCATTTGCAGCCACTACATCGACAGGCAAATGAATTTGAACACCTTTTTCTTTAGCTTTTTTCAAAATCTCTAATGCTAATTCTAATTTATCATCTTCACAAATAGAATCGCCAATTTTTCCACCCATTGCCTTTACGAAAGTAAACGTCATGCCTCCACCAATAATCATGTGGTCTACTTTGTCTAAAATATTTTCAATAATGGTAATTTTAGTCGAAACTTTACTTCCTCCTAAAATAGCTGTAACTGGTTTTTCAGAATTTTTCAAAACCTTGTCTATACTTTCTATTTCTTTTGCTAATAAAGCTCCAAAACATTTGCTGTCTGGAAATTCATTTGCAATAATTGTTGTGGAAGCATGTGCTCTGTGTGCTGTACCAAATGCATCATTCACATAAAAATCGCCTAAAGCAGCTAGCGCTTTAGAAAAGGCTACGTCTCCCGCTTCTTCCTCGGTATAAAATCGTAAATTTTCTAATAGTAAAACTTCTCCCATTTGTAAACCATCAGCTGCATTTTGAGCAACGGCACCAATGCAATCTGAAGCAAATTTTACAGGTTTTCCTAAAATTTCTTCGACCTTAGATACAATGTGTTTTAAGGAGTATTTTTCTTCTTTACCTTTTGGCCTTCCTAAATGAGACATCAAGATTACCGCGCCACCATCATTTACTATTTTATCTATGGTAGGTTTTGCCGCTTCAATTCTATTTGAATCTGTAACATTAAAATTTTCATCCAGTGGGACATTAAAATCAACACGAATTAAAACTTTTTTATTTTTGAAATTATAATCTGCTAGGGTTTTCATCACTTCTTTTTTTTAGAACAGATACAAAAATAAGTATATTGTATATATTCTACACTATTTTTAACTTCGTTTCTTGTAAAAAAAATTACATTTTTGCTTGCAAAATAAATTATATGTTATTGATAACAAAGGATTTACAAAAAACTATATCGTTTTCTTAAACTACCTTTTCTTCTTTTATAAAATATTGTTTTCGGTTTGTTTTTAGTGGTTGAATACTTAAAGAAACAGCATTTCCCTCTTTATTTATAGTCATAATCCAAGCGGCATCTTTATATTTTTGTTCAAAATTTGAATGATAGGCTATTGTTGCATCTTCAAAACTTGCGTGCTTGGTCAGATATACATACCTATACATGTTTTTTGGATTAATGAAATAAGCCGCTTGTAGCCCTTGTTTTTTCAATTTTTCCACAAATCGTATGGCATTTTTGTGTACCGCAAAAACATTTACAATTGTATAATATCCTGAAGCCACATTTGGAACCGAAACACTTGGGCTTTCAACAGGAATCGGTCTGTTTACTTTTAGGGGCTGTGCTATATTGTTGTCTGTTTTTGAAACAGTATTGTGTTTATTTTCTAAAACCTTTGGTTTTTCTATAACAATAGGGGCCGCTGCAATGATATTTGATTCGCTATTTTTGCTCTGTACTATTGTTTTTGGTTTTTCTGCTTGTGGTTGAGTAATCGTTTCTACTTGTGTTAAATTGTTTTTT
This sequence comes from Flavobacterium sp. 20NA77.7, assembly GCF_031326205.1. Classification (NCBI taxonomy): domain Bacteria; kingdom Pseudomonadati; phylum Bacteroidota; class Flavobacteriia; order Flavobacteriales; family Flavobacteriaceae; genus Flavobacterium; species Flavobacterium nakdongense. The sequence continues at coordinate 2,308,339 of NZ_CP133721.1, forward strand.
TCCAAGATTGGCTCTTGTTTTAAATCATTACTAGCCACTAAAAGTTCGTTCTCATTGGTATCAGGGGCTGTAACTTCAACTGCAAAAGCGTTGAAAAACACAAAATAACGCTCTCCAAAAGTTTCTAATCGCAATGTTATGCCTTGGGTATTGTTTTGAATAACAGCGTTATCTGGATTCGAAATTTTCATAATGAAAGCATCATAACCCAGCGTATTTGTATTTTTTGGTGTTCGGTTTATAAAATAATTTTCCTCCAGAGATATAGCGCTGTTAAAAAAGTTATTTTCTTTTCTTAATTTATTTGAAAGAGGTTTAAATTTAGTAGCCAAATCAGATTTAATAAACAGTTGATCACCTTCCATACTGTAATCACCTTCTAATGCCATACATGCTATTTTTGCTTGTACATTACCTTCTGGAAATGTTTGAAAACCACTAAAATTAATATCTATTGGTTTTTTAGTTACACCTGCAAACCCATCATATGAATTGATATATTTACCGGACATTTCTGGATCTTCATAGATAAAAAAGATGCTCCAACCTGCGGCAATTCCACCACTAATTTTTCCAACTGTCGCTTTTACATCTGCCACCGTATAAACCCCACATGGATTAGGTAATGACTGCACTAAAGAGGTTATATCGGCATAGACAGCATATGGGGCCGTTTCATTTACATCTGATTCTAATCCATCAAAAATTACTTCTCCGGTAATGGTTTGATAATTAGTTGTATAAGGTAGTTTTAGCTTTACTTGATTAAAATTTTCTCTAGCCTCGTCGGTGCTCTTATATTTGTTTACAGCAATTTGTTTTCCGCTTGTGTAAGGGTAAGTAGCAGACCAATAAAGACCTGCGTATATTATTTTTTTATTAGAAGAATTATCTAATGTTAAATTAGCGCTACTTGAAGAAAAAGTCGTAATGTCGTTATCCACATCGATAAAGTCCATTGTAAATTCGTCATTTAATTTTGCATAATTAGATCTTTCATCGTAGGAATCATTACTGGAGTGAAAGGCATCTACACGATTTACAATATTATTAGCAATGAGTGTTATGTCTCCTTTTATATAGCCTTTATATCTAACTTTAAAAGGTGAGGTTGATTGTGCAAAACAAAACACAACCGAAAAAAGAATTGAAAAAAATAGCGCTACACTTTTAAATTTTAGGTTGGTCTTCATTTTAATTTGGGATTAGCTGGGTTCAAATATAAGAAAATTTCTTTACTTATTAACAATTATGTGTTTTTTCTTATTTTTTTGTTAACAACCTTTGTAAAAAGAACGATATTAACAATTTGCGTTGTTTGTTAACAACTTCTTTTCTTGAAATTATACGCCCATAGAGATAAATATTACTTTTTTTATGTAAGTTTGCTTTATGTTATTTTCAGAAATTTTAGGTCAAAACCACATAAAAAACCACCTGATTAGAAGTGCTAATCAAGGCAGAATTCCTCACGCACAACTGTTTGTGGGTCCGGAAGGATGTGGCACATTGCCCATGGCTATTGCTTATGCACAATACATTCTTTGTGGAAATGGAGACGGAGAAAACAATTCTGGAAACGCGAATTGCAACCTAAAATTTAATAATTTGTCGCATCCCGATTTGCATTTTATTTATCCGGTTACTAACACCGATGATGTAAAAGGCGAAAATGTGATTAGTGCTAATTTTTTAAGTGAATGGCGAAGTTTTATTACAGAAAACCCATATGCAGGCCTTTTTGATTGGTATAAGCATTTGGAAATTCCAAAAAAGCAAGGTATAATCTCGGTAAGAGATGCTGCTGAAATCAACAAAACACTTTCCTTGAAAGCCTATGAAGGCGGCTATAAAATTATGATCGTTTGGATGGCTGATAGAATGAATGTTGCAGCGGCAAACAAATTATTAAAATTACTAGAAGAGCCGCCAGAAAAAACTGTTTTTATATTAATTGTTGAAAATACCGCAGCTGTTTTACAAACTATTTTGTCTAGATGTCAAGTGGTCGATTTTTTAGCATTGCCAGAACAAATTATTGCCGAAGAATTAATAACTAGTAAAAAAATCGATGCAAACTTAGCTAAAAAAATAGCGCATCAAGCCGAAGGTAATTACAATAAAGCATTACACCTGCTAAACAAGGATAATGACGATGCTATATTTGAAGAATGGTTTGTTATTTGGGTGAGAGCAGCATTCAAAGCAAGAGGAAACGCTAGTGCAATTTCTGATTTAATACACTGGGGTGCAACAATAGCCAAAGAAGGCCGAGAAGTACAAAAAAACTTTCTTCATTTTTGTATGCAATATTTTAGACAGGCTTTGTTATTAAATTATACAGCAAATGAATTGGTTTATTTAGAACCGACGTTTGAAAATTTTAAATTAGAAAAATTCGCGCCGTTTATTCATGGAGCAAACATTTCTGGAATTTATAAAGAAATTGAAGAGGCTATATACCACATAGAACGAAACGGAAACAGCAACATTATTTTAACCGATTTGTCTATTAAATTAACCCGTTTATTACACGTTAAAGAAACTATTTAAAACAATATATTATGACTGCTTTTACTTTATTACTGCTTAGTTTTTTAGCCATCACTTTTTTACAATCGGGATATGATAAAATTGTTGATTGGAACGGAAACGTAAATTGGCTTAAAGAACATTTTTCAAACACGTTTTTAAAGAACAAGGTGCCCGCCGCTTTATTGACTGTTTTGGCTTTAGAAATTGCCGCAGGCGTTCTAGGTGTTATGGGTATTGTGGAAAATTTAATAAACCAATCCACTGTGTTAGCAAACTATTGTTGTGTAGTTTCTTCGGTTACCCTGCTTTTATTGTTGTTTGGGCAGCGACTAGCCAAAGATTATGATGGCGCTAGAACTATTGTAATTTATTTAATTCCAGCTCTTTTAGGCGTATATTACCTCTAAATTAGTTGTTCAAACTTGCTTTAAACAAGCGAAGTTCTTCCCAGGAGAACTGGTCGCCATATTTTTCTTTTATAACCCCAATTCCTTCGTTTTTATGTGTTTTAAAAACCGCTTGTAAGGCATTTATTTTTTCAACAGGCAACACATCAAAAACCGTTAATGCTTCTAGTTGAATAAGTTTTGTGAAATGTGAATAAACCGTTGCTACGGTTAGTTTTCGTTTAGATGCAATTTCTTCTATTGCTAAATTTTGTTTCCATAAATCAAGAGTGATTTCTACAGTGGCCTTTTTTGGCTCTGTTGATTTCAGTTTTTTTGCTTTCGTTTTTTTGTGAAATGTTTCTGTATGATCCTTTTCAATAAAACCGTCTATTTGCCTAAATTGTTCAGAAAGAGAAGCGATTTTATTTATTTTATAATATTTTATTTCATCTGAAAACATCGTCTTTTTATTAAATTCCAAGCCCTTATTTGTGTTTCTAACTAATAAAATTGCTTTTTTTAATTGTAAAAGTGTTTTCAACTGAATCTCTTCGAGTTCAATTAGTTCATCGTGAAACGTTTTGCTTTTTTTTAAATTACTTACTTCCGCTATTTTTAAAAGAATTTCGGTATATTGATTATCTAATGTTTTGAAAAAATACGCATAAGCTGCCTCACATCTTTCGGTTAAAAAAGAAATATCAATGTTTTTTTGTTGGCAAATTTTTTGAATTTGATTGATAAATTTATTAGCGTTTTGTGCTAACTCAGCTATAATTGTTTCGTTTTTTTGCGCCCACGATTTGTATTTTAATTTGCTTGATGTAAGGGTTTCTTCGTTATAAGAAAATAAATGATTTCTCCATTCTTGTGCCAGTTGTTTTAGATCAAAATTTTTAGACAATTCTGCCTTTAAAAAATAGTTGCTTTCTGTTTCTAAACTTTGTGCTAACTTCTTATCATCTGCTTTATTAGTAGCATATTGTAGTACATCTGTGTCAGATGAAATGCCGTTTAACTGTATAGGGGAGAGCAGAATTAAGCCGTTTAAAGAACGTAAACGAGACAGGGCAACGTAAGCTTGTCCTGGCGCAAATACACGTGAAACATCCAACGCAGCTCTGTCAAACGTTAAGCCTTGGCTTTTATGAACAGTTATTGCCCATGCTAATTTTAAGGGATAATGAGTAAATGTACCTACAACAGTTTCTTCAATTTCTTTTGTGTTTGGATTTACTGAATATTTAATATTATCCCATGTATATTGTTCCACTTCAATGGTTTTATTTTCTTCTTCAAAGCGAACGGATATTTCTTTTTGTCCTAATGCAACAACTACTCCCATTTTTCCATTAAAATAGTTTTTTTCAAAAGATGAATCGTTTTTAATAAACATCACTTGGGCTCCAATTTTTAAATTCAATTTTGGCTCTATAGGATACATTTTTTCTGGAAAGTCTTCTACTATTTCGGCGGAAAAAGAAATTGTTTTTGTTTGTAAAGCATCTAAAGCCTCTTTATTAATTTCGTCTGCTTTTGCGTTGTGTGTTGTTACTACAATACATCCCTTATTTTCTTTTACATTAAAATCTGGTTGGACATACTGATTGAGAATTGAGATATTTTCAGGCGTAATCGTGTTATGTCTAAGATTGTTTAATAATTGAATAAATAGTTCATCATCTTGACGGTAAATTTTATCTAATTCAATATAAAGTGGCGGGTTTTGACGAATAACTTGAGAATGAAAAAAGAACATTCCTTGATAGTATTTATTTAATTCTACCCATTCCTCTTGTTTTATTACTGGTGGTAGCTGCAACAAATCGCCAATAAATAAGACTTGAACGCCTCCAAAAGCAAGGTTGTTTTTTCGCGCTTTTTGTAATATAAAATCAATTGCATCAAGCACATCGGGGCGCAACATAGAAACTTCATCAATAACCAATAATTCTAAATTAACAAGTACTTGTTTTTTAGACAAATTCATCTTGAAATGTTTGGTAATCGTGCTCTTTGATTCAAACTTGTATTGTGTAGAATTTATTTCTATATAATCTGGTAAAAAAGCAGCAAAAGGCAGTTGAAATAATGAATGAATAGTAACGCCTCCTGCATTTAATGCGGCAATTCCAGTGGGTGCAACGACGACGGTGTTTTTATGGGAGGTGGCAATTATTTCCTTGAGAAGAGTTGTCTTTCCTGTTCCAGCTTTACCTGTTAAAAATACAGATTTATGGGTTTGATTAATAAACTTTAGTACGTAGTTTGCTTCGGCAGATAATTGTTTCATATGGCGTAAAATATAAAAAAACAAATATAAAACAATATAAAAAAAAATCCCGAATTACTTCGGGATTTAACTTATTTTTTTTCAGCAGTTGCTTTATATTCTTCGTTTAATTTTTTAAGAATCTTTTCTGTTAAATTATAGCTTTCTTTTGCGTAAATAACATTAACGGACATCTCTGAAGTTGTAAAAATGTAATCATACCCTTCTTTTTTACCGTAATTCTCAATATATTTTTTAACTTCTTTAACTAAAGAATCTTTTAATTTTCCTGCTTCTCCGTCAATTTTGCCTAAAATTTGTTCTCTTTCAGCTAGTAACGCTTGTTGCCTTTGTTGTAATTCGCCATATTTTTGCTGCGCCCACGCTTCACCATTTACTTGAGCTGCTCTTTGGAAATTAGCCATTTCTGCTTCTAATTGTTGAGCCTTTGCCTGAATGGGGCGACCCATTTCTTCAGATTTAACTTTAAATTTTTCATTAGCATCTGTGAACTTATTATATTTTTCTAATAAGATAGATGTATCAATATAACCTGTTTTAAAATCTGCTTTTGATGTTGTTGTTTCTTGACAAGAAATTAAAACTAAAGCGAATGCACAAAGTGATAAAATTTTTTTCATTAGTGTTTTTATTTAATTTTGGTAAAAGTAATTAGTTTCTACTAATTATTTAATTTTTTTATCCATAAATTATTTCTATGTAAAAAAAATAGAAATAAATTATTGTTATAAAAATTGACTTGTTTTAAAGCTTTTTAAAGCCTTTTGTTTTTTCTCTTATGGTTTTAGCTGTTTTTAATAAAAAAGATTGTTAAACATAAAACAAATAGCTATTTGTTGTTTTTTAACACATAAATATGGGAAGAAAACTCTTTTTTAAACAATCCGACACAGTTTGAGCGCAAACCAATAAAAATTGCCTTTATAAAATTAATTTTTCCTGTTTTATGTTTTTCGGATAACATGCTTACATAAAAACTATCAAACCACATAGGTAATACACAAGTCAAATTCATGTCAACATCAGAGAACAATCTTTTTATGCTCTTTTTTGAAAAATGCCACAAATGTCTTGGTACATCATAAGCGGCCCAATGTCTCTTATAATAAATTGCGTCATATGATTTATAATTTGGAACCGCAACAATTAACGTGCCGCTAGGTTTTAATAATTTTTTCAAATTTTTTATGTATTCTTCCAAATTAGGAACGTGTTCTAAAACGTGCCATAATGTTATTACATCAAAAGAATTTGCGCTAAGCGAAACTAAATTATCTATAGTTGAAACGTTTTTAGAATTAGTAAGTTTTTTAGCCGATTCGTTGGGTTCATAGCCCGTTGCTTTCCATCCTTGATTTTGTGCTTCAACTAAAAAATCTCCTGTTCCACATCCCACATCTAATAATGCACCCTTATTTTTATGGTAAGAATTGATTAATTTTACTTTGTTTTTAATAGCTCTTTTTTTGACAAAATGATATATTTTTTCAAAAAACGTTCTTTTTCCATCTGTATGCGAAATATAATCTTCGCTTTCATAATATTTAGGTAGTACGGATAAATCGGGGAAGGGGTGTGTTTTTAATAAATCATATTCTTTATTATATAATAACGCAAACGTTTCCTTTGAAACTGAATAATCTTTAACTATTAAAAACTTATTTTCTTCTTTAAAATTCATTTAGTCTGTATTTATGGGCTTTAACAAGGTTGTTTCACGTGGAACTAATCAATCTAAATTTATCTACCCATGTGAATTAACAATACTGAAATATCACTTGGCGACACACCACTAATTCTAGAGGCTTGCGCAATTGTAGTTGGTTTTATTTTATTTAATTTTTGACGCGCTTCAATTGAAATTGATTTTATTTTGTCAAAATCGAAATTGCTTGGGATTATTACGTCTTCTAAACGATTTACTTTGTCTGCGTGGTTTTTCTCTTTTTCAATATAACCTGCATATTTTACTTGAATTTCCGCTTGTTCTATTACTTCATTGTCTAAATCATTTTCAGAAATATACGCTTGCACTTTTTCGAATTTTACTATATCAGATAATTCTAATTGAGGTCTAGAAAACACTTTATACATTTTGTCTGGCTGTACCATTGGCGAAGATCCTTTTTCTATTAAAACCAGATTTGCTTCTTCTGGTTTAAGGCTAGTTTCTTTAAAAAAAGTAACAAACTTGTCGGAGGCTTCCTTTTTATATTCCATTCTTTTTAAGCGCGATTCATCTGCTAAACCAATTTCAAAACCTTTCGGGGTTAAGCGTAAATCGGCATTATCTTGTCTTAACAATGTTCTGTATTCTGCTCTTGAAGTAAACATTCTATAAGGTTCTTCTGTGCCTTTTGTAATTAAATCATCAATTAAAACACCTATATAAGCCTCGTCTCTTTTAAGAATTAATGGTTCTTTTTCTTGTACTTGTAACGCCGCGTTAATTCCCGCCATTAAACCTTGCGAAGCAGCTTCTTCATATCCTGTTGTTCCGTTAATTTGTCCTGCAAAATAAAGGCCGTTTATTATTTTAGTTTCTAAGGTATGTTTTAATTGCGTAGGAGGGAAGTAGTCATATTCTATTGCATAGCCAGGTCTAAAAAATTTCACGTTTTCAAATCCTGCCACAGCACGTAATGCACTAAACTGAACTTCTTCAGGCAAAGACGTAGAAAATCCATTTACATAAAACTCAACCGTATTCCACCCTTCTGGCTCTACAAACAACTGGTGTCGCTCTTTGTCTGCAAATCGGTTTATTTTGTCTTCAATTGACGGACAATATCTAGGGCCAATACTTTTAATTCTTCCATTAAACATTGGGCTTCTGTCAAAACCCTCACGTAATAAATCGTGAACCCCTTGTGAAGTATACGTCATGTAACAAGAACGTTGAGATGTTAAGGCCTTTGTTTGGTCTGAATATGAAAATTTTGAAGGGTTAACATCGCCCGGTTGTTCTATCATTTTAGAAAAATCTAATGATCTCCCATCTACTCGAGGCGGAGTACCTGTTTTCATTCTACCTGATTCAAAACCAAGTTTAACTAAATCTTCCGTAATACCAAACGAAGCACTTTCGCCTGCTCTGCCGCCTCCAAATTGTTTTTCGCCAATATGAATTAAGCCATTTAAAAAGGTTCCATTAGTTAATATGACCGTTTTTCCCTTAACAACTACGCCTAATGATGTTTTAACGCCAATAATTTTATCGCCTTCTGTTAGAATGCCCGAAACCATTTCTTGATAAAAATCAAGATTTGGTGTTTGCTCCAACATCAATCTCCATTCTTCAGCAAAACGCATTCTGTCGCTTTGACATCTTGGAGACCACATGGCTGGGCCTTTCGATAAATTTAACATCTTAAATTGAATAGCGGTTTTGTCTGACACTATACCAGAATAACCACCAAGCGCATCAATTTCTCTTACTATTTGCCCTTTAGCAATACCTCCCATTGCGGGATTACAAGACATTTGAGCAATGTTTTGTAAATTCATCGTGACTAAAAGCGTTGAACAGCCCATGTTAGCCGCGGCTGCCGCGGCCTCACAACCTGCGTGCCCTCCGCCAACAACTATTATATCATATGTGTCTTGAAATAAACTCATTGTTCCACGTGAAACATTAAATTAATTATTTAATTAAAAATTTTATTGTTCCACGTGGAACAATAAAATTTTCTCCTCTTCTTTGTTGCGCATTAAAAGCGCGTCCTCTTTTGTTTTGTCTTTGTATCCACAATAGTGTAATACACCGTGTGCTAAAACCCTTTTTAATTCTTCTTCAAAAGAAACATTAAAATCAAGTGCATTTTCTTTTACGCGCTCAACAGAAACAAATATATCGCCAGAAATCAACTTTCCTTCTGTATAATCAAAGCTTATAATATCTGTCAATGTATCGTGATTTAGATATTGCATGTTTATAGCGTGTAAATAATCGTCGTCACAAAAAATATAATTTATTTCGCCAACCAAAAACCCTTCTGAACGAATAATAGTACAAACCCAATCGGTGTGTTTTTTTTCGTCTGTAAGTATAAAATCTGTCTCGTAATTAAATGTAACCATTATTTATTAAAATAAGATTGTACCCGCTGGTTAAAGTTTGGCTGCAAAGGTAAACTTTGTCTGTTTAATATTTCAACACTTTGTAAATAATTTAATAAAGCAGGGGGAAGCGGTTTATTTGCGCCTAAATAATCTTTTGTGTTTGTGTTTGCTTCTCTTTTTGTGTCTTGCCCTTGCTGTTTTTGTGCATTCTCAAGCTTTAATAATTCGTGTGTTACTTGTAACGCTCTATTATAATTTTCTTGAGAGAAACCTTTATTTATTAATTGTTTTTCCAGCTCTTTCATTTTTTGAAGGGCACTCTGGCCGTTTCCGCTTAGGCCTTGTTTGTTTAATTCTTGTTCTAACGACTCTCTTAATTCTTGTTGTTGTTTTAAAATTTCTAAGAGTTTGCCCGCGTCTCCCTCAGCTCCTTCAGAACCATTTTGTCCGCCTTTACCTGTTGAGCCCTGTTGCTTTGGTTTGCCTTGTTGTCCAGATTTATTACCCTCTTGCTCACCTTTCATTTTTTCACCAAGACCTTTCTGCTTTTGAATAATATCTGACAATTGTTGTCCGCTACCACTTCCTTTTCCTGGTTTTGGTTTACCTCCGCCTGATGCGCTCATATTTGCATTATTCATGTCGCTTTGTACATTGCTTAAAAAATCGGCAAGTTTGTTTGCTGATGACAAAACAAATTGTTGGTGTGAAATACCTTTATACCTATTCGTTGTTGGTAGGTTTTCAATTGCTTTTTCTAAGTTGTAATGCACCTCTTCAATTTCTTTTAATACAATATCGGATAATTTTGGTTGACGCATTGCTAATGCAAACAAACTATCATCCACGTGTTTAAATTGTGTTTTCAATTCTTGTTGCTTTTTTAATAAGGAATTAATCGCTGTTTTAGAATTGGTTATCCCTTTAAACTTATTGAGTAATTTCTCTTGATCAAAAGAAAAAGTAAGCAAATTGTCTAAAATTTGTCTAAGCAATTTAGCATCTTCTTGATTTTCTTGCATCTCACTAGACGACATAGAGTCGGACATTTTTTGACTCATTTGTTTCATTTTGTTGGCAGCAGATTTTTGATTTTTATTGGCTGCTGACGCTTGTTTTTTTGCTAAATTATCCTCTGCTTTTTGTTGATCCTGTTCCACGTCTTTTTGATCTCCTTTGTCGTTAGGAATATCCATTGGAGATTTTAATTCTTTATTTTCTTTGTCTAACGCATCAAGCTCCTTTTTAATAGCATCAAAGTCTTTAGAAACTTTATTTTGTTCATCTAGAGATTCTTTTTCATCCTTTGCTAATTGCTCTTGTTTTTCGGCTAATTGCTCTAATTTATCTATAAGTTGATTTGCTTTTTGTTCCACATAGTAACGCTTAGTTAATTCAACTAATTGTTCCAATGATTTTTGTTGTGTTTTAGCTTGTTGTTTTAACTTATCGGCTTTATCAAACAATTCGTCTTTTTGTAGTTTCTTAGTTAACTCTTCTAATTCTTTTAAAAGTTTCTCGTTTTTTTGTGCTTCTTTTTCCGCTTTATCAAGCCTGTCTAACAACTCTTTTTTATCTGAATCTTTTTGTTCTGGTTTAAAATTTTCGAGATTTTCTTTCATTTTTTGAGAGAAATCCTTCATCATTTCTTGTTGTTGTTTTTGACGATTTAAAAAGTCTTCTATTTTCTTTTGGTCCTTGTAATCGAGACTTTCTTTTTGTTTGTCTATTTTTTTTAGTTTTTCTAAATCATCGAGTTGTTTGTCTTGTTTATCTAACGCTTTTTGTAAACTAGAAATCGTATTTTGCTGTTCTTGTAATGCTTTTTGTTGTTTTTGAGCTTCTGTAAGTTCTTTGTGATTAAACACATCAGATTTTGTAGCTTTTTTACCATTAACCACATCATTATCAAATACTTCGAAATAATATTCATATGTTTTTCCTGCATCAAGTGCAATACCGTCTGGAAAAGCATACACGAATTGATCAACAAGTTTGTTTTTTATTGGTAAATTTTTTCTAAACAACTTTTTTGGATTTTGCGCATCATAAAAAACAACTTGTAAGGCACTCATGCCATAATCATCAGAAACTTGTCCAATTGCGACCTGCTGTTTTAAACGCAAACTATCAGGGGCAATAGAGGTTGAAATAGTGGGGTATTGATCATTAATGGTTGTAATTTTATAATTCAATTGTTCAAAATTTGGCAATTGTTTATTTGAAATACTAATTTGATAATCTGTATTGTGTGTAATGTATGAACTGTGAATAAACTGTGTTGCTTGTTTTGTAAAAAGTGTATTGGTTTTACCTTCTTTATAATTAATTGTTTTAGTTGCTACTGCCTCTATTATCCATGTTACTTTAGTTCCTTGTGGAACAACCGCATTACCTGTGCCTTGAATAATTTCACTTTTTTTACCTAAATAAGATGGATAATCCAATTTAAGGTTGAAAACAGAAATTGTAGGCACATTTACCATTTTTAACTCATAATCTTTTGACGTAATTCCATTTGCTTCAAAATGAAAACGAATAGATTGTTGTACGTTTGTAAAGGAATAAGCAAACAGCCCTTGTGCTCTATTTTCTAGAAAATAAGACTCATTGCCAATAACTATAGAAACATTTTCGGGTACAATTTTACCTGTTGTTTTTACCTGGAGTTGAAAATTTTTATTTTGCTCTACAAGTAGAGAATTGGTTACAATTTCAAATTGAAAAGGGGCGGGTTTAGCAAAATTCTCATTATATGATACAATACGGGAAAAACTTGTAGCCACTAAATCAGCATTTCCAGAAACATAAAAAAGTAAAAATATAACCAAAGGAACAACAGCAAAGGGAATATATTTTTTGTTTTTAGAAAAATTTACTGCTTTAGAAAACGGTATAGGCTTTAATGCCGCTGCTTTTTGATCAATAGACGCTAATACTAATTCTGAAGGTTGCTGTTGTGATGATAGTTGTAAAAAATTCAATAATTTATCTTGTACATCTGTAAAATGATTACCTATAATTAAAGAAGCCCCTGTGTAATCAATTCCTTTTTGAAGTTTAAAAAGTTTAAATAACGGAAAAGCAATAAATCTTATAAAAAGAAGTATTTCTACACCAACAAACAACCAAAATAAAATAGTCCTTCCTATAGTGGGTAACCACAAAAAATATTCGATTAACAACGTAAAAATGAAATACAACAAGCCTAATCCAACAAAAAGAATAATTCCTTTTATCAGTTCATTGGTATAAAACTTCTTAATAAACCCTTCAAGTTTATCGAAAATAGTGTTTTTTGCCTCCAAAATTATTGACACATTGTTTATAACCGATAAAATTACAATTTCTTACTTGATAAGTCAATAGGTTTTTTAATGAAAGTTAATATTGCCTATAATTATTCTAACAATTTTATAAATTCTAAATTCTTACTTCTAAATTTGTAATCGTATCTTTGCCTAAAATTTAATGAAATGTCTGTAAGAGTAAGATTTGCGCCAAGTCCAACAGGGCCTTTACATATTGGTGGGGTTAGAACCGCCTTGTTTAATTATTTATTTGCCAAAAAACACGGTGGTGTTTTCTACTTGCGTGTAGAAGACACAGACCAAACACGCTTTGTTCCTGGAGCAGAGTCTTATATTTTTGAAGCTTTAGAATGGTTGGGAATTGCACCAGACGAAACGGTGGGCAAGAATGAAAAATTTGGACCTTATCGTCAAAGTGAACGCAAAGCAATGTATAAACAATATGCAGACCAACTCATTGATTCAGGTTGGGCGTATTATGCTTTTGATACAGCAGAAAGTTTAGATGCTATGCGAAAAGAAGCAGAAGCAGCTGGAAAAACGTTTATTTACAATCATTCCGTTAGAAAAGAATTAGACAATTCATTATCGTTTTCACGTGAAAAAGTAACTGAAAGAATTGCTAATGGCGAACAGTATGTTGTTCGTTTTAAAACGCCAGTAAATGAAATTTTAGAATTGAATGACATCATTCGTGGTGACATTAAGTTTGACACGAATTTATTAGACGATAAAGTTTTATTCAAATCAGACGGTATGCCAACGTATCATTTAGCGAATATTGTAGATGACCATTTAATGGAAACTTCACATGTAATTCGTGGCGAAGAATGGTTGCCAAGTTTACCTTTACATCATTTACTATACAAAGCGTTTGGTTGGAATGCACCCGAATTTGCACATTTACCTTTGATTTTAAAACCAATTGGAAACGGAAAATTATCAAAACGTGATGGTGATAAAATGGGGTTCCCAGTATTTCCTTTAGAATGGAAAACAGAAGAAGAAATTTCATCAGGTTACAGAGAAAACGGATTTTTCCCTGAAGCGGTAATTAACTTTTTAGCTTTATTAGGTTGGAACGACGGAACTGAACAAGAGATTTTCTCGTTGGAAGATTTGGTACAAAAATTCGATTTAAACCGAATTCACAAAGCAGGAGCAAAGTTTGACCCAGAAAAAAATAAATGGTTTAACCATCAGTATTTACAAAAACAAACGGATGAAAGCCTAGCAGAAACGTTTCAAAAAGATGTAATTAATCGCATAGGAAAATGTGATTTCTCCTTCTTCGAAATGATAAAGATTATCTCGATGATTAAAGAAAGAGCGCATTTTGTAAATGAATTTTGGGATTTAGCAAATTATTTCTTTGAAGCTCCAACATCTTATGATGAAAAAGCGGCTAAGAACTGGAAAGAAGAAACACCGTTTTTAATGCAACAAGTTATTGCTGAATTGAATAAAATTGAAGATTTTACTTCGGTAACTATTGAAACACGTTTGAAAGAATGGATGATGACGAATGAAATAGGGACGGGGAAAGTAATGCAACCGCTGAGATTATCTTTAGTAGGTGCTTTAAAAGGGCCTCATTTGTTTGATATCATAGAAATGATTGGTAAAACAGAAACAATAAAACGAATAGAAAAAGCCGTTCAAACCTTATAAATATAAAACCTCCAATTGGAGGTTTTTTTGTAACTTTTTACAAAACCCCACGTATAATTACCAACTTTAAAAACATACAATTATGGAACTAGCATTTATTCCTTTCCTTGTTATTGGATTGGTAATTTTTTTCTCTTCTTTTTTTACAGTAAAACAACAAACGGCTGTAGTAATTGAACGATTTGGGAAATTTATAAGTATTAGAAATTCGGGATTACAATTAAAAATTCCAATGATTGACCGAATAGCAGGCCGAGTAAATTTAAGAATTCAACAATTAGATGTAATTATTGAAACGAAAACAAAAGATAACGTATTCGTTAAAATGAAAGTATCTGTACAGTTTAAAGTCATACAAGAAAAAGTGTATGATGCTTTTTACAAATTAGAATATCCTCATGATCAAATTACAGCTTATGTATTTGATGTGGTACGCGCAGAAGTACCTAAACTAAAATTAGATGATGTTTTTGAACGAAAAGATGATATTGCTATTGCGGTAAAACGCGAATTAAACGAAGCAATGATGGCTTATGGTTATGATATTATCAATACGTTAGTAACAGATATTGATCCAGATATTCAAGTAAAAAATGCAATGAATAGAATTAATGCTGCTGATCGCGAAAAAACAGCTGCAGAATTTGAATCAGAAGCACAACGAATTAGAATTGTAGCCAAAGCCAAAGCTGAAGCAGAAAGTAAGCGTTTACAAGGACAAGGTATTGCAGACCAACGAAGAGAAATTGCACGAGGATTAGTAGAAAGTGTAGAAGTGTTGAACAATGTTGGTATTAATTCGCAAGAAGCTTCGGCATTAATTGTGGTTACACAGCATTATGATACTTTACAAGCTATTGGTGCAGATACGAATTCAAACTTAATTTTGTTGCCAAACTCTCCTCAAGCAGGAAGTGATATGTTAAATAATATGGTAGCGAGTTTTACAGCAAGTAATCAAATTGGGGAAACGATGAAAAATCAACCCAAACGCGCTAAGAAAAAACACGATAATACGGCAACAGATTATAATCCATCTGATACATCAAACCCTGCATAAAAAAAAGAGGCTTAATCGCCTCTTTTTTTATTTAAATACCAATTAACAAGAATAGGTAATGCTATTTTTATTATTGTTCCAAATGAACCTTTTATAAAATTTTTATAAACCATATGTATTATAGATAATGGTTTAGATGGTAAAAGTATTTCTTTTGTTTTATCAATATTGAGAATTATTTTTTTATAATGTATTTCTCGTTCAAGTTTTAAAATAGCTAATTCTTGATCAATTTCTTTATATGATGAATATTTTTTTTTAGTCATAACCAACTCGCTTATTTTTTGTTTTATTACTCCTCTTCAAAAAATATTTCTGAAAATTTTTCTAAAATTGGACCCTCTACTATTTTATCTTTTACTAAAAAAACAAGTAGCGCTAGTATCAAGTAAAATGCAGCTACACATAAAAAACCTAAGGGATAACTATTAAATAATATTCCTAAATATAACGCCCCCGCAATTGAACTAAAAAGAAGGACTATGGCTAAAAAAAACAAAATTAAAATAACCTTTACGGCTAAAGTTGTAGATTTCATGGCAACTTTAAAACCCCACAACTTATAATAAGCTACTGTGCTTTCTATATATTCTTTTGTGTGATCTTGTATAGCTTCTACGTTTTCTTTTACTTCTTCAAAAGCCATTATTTTTGCAGTTTAGCGTTTTGTTTTTTTAGCTCTGCTAATTTTTCCTCTAAAAATGTTATTGTCTCTTCAGCTTTATGACTTGAGCGCGACAATAATTCATCTATGGTTTCTTTTAAATCTTCTTTGTTCATTGAAAATTTTTGTTTCGTCTCATTTTCTAAATCTTCCCACTTAGATTTCATGTCGTCTTTTAAATCATCAAAATGCTCTTTTATTTTATCTCTTGTTTTTGAACCTTTATCTGGTGCAAACAAAATACCTAATCCTACACCTATTGCAGCTCCAACTAAAAGCGATGCAATAGTCTCATAATTTTTATTTGACATAATTTTATTGTTTTATACTATAAAATTACAAAAAAAGAAAAGTACTTATTAAAATATTAACCTTTTTAACATAAACCAAAAATAAAGCGTCGTAATCGCTTTTTAAACAAAAATCATATTCTTATATTAATTAACTTTTAAAACGTTTTAAAAGTAATTTATTCGCTTCTTTTTTTTATAGTTTTTTCTATAAATAATTAATTTTTAATCAATAAAATATATAATAAAGCATAGATATAAAAAACATATTTATCATAAGCGTTTCTTATTAAAAAAATCCTGTAAAGAAAAATTCCTTACAGGATTAAAATGTAAATTTTGATGCTGAACTAAATTCAGCAGGATAAAAAAACAGAAATTTTATTGTTCTGAAATTTTTGCCCAAGTATCTCTTAGTCCCACGGTTTTATTAAACACTAATTTTTCTCCCGAAGAATCTCTATCTACACAGAAATAACCTAAACGTTGAAATTGAAAATGTTCTAGTTCTTTAGCGCTTTGTAAACTTGGTTCTACATAACCTGTAATTACTTTTAAAGAATTTGGATTAATATATTCTTTAAAATCTACTTCTTTGTTTCCATCTGGATTTTCGTGCGTAAACAAACGGTCATAAACCCTTACTTCAGCTTCTAAAGCATGTTTAGTTGAAACCCAATGTATCGTTCCCTTTACTTTTCTTTGACTTGCTTCGGTTCCACTTCCAGATTTAGAATCTACATCATACGTAGCATGAATTTCGATAATATTTCCATTTTCATCTTTTATAACCGATTCACCTTTAATGATATACGCATTTTTTAAACGTACTTCTGTTCCTAAAGTTAAACGGAAAAATTTCTTGTGTGCTTCTTCCTGAAAATCTTCTCTTTCAATATATAATTCTTTAGAAAAAGGGACTTTTCTGTACGTCATTATTGCTTCTTCTGGATTATTTTCTGCTTCTAACCACTCCTCTTGAGCTTCTGGATAATTTGTAATTACTAATTTAACAGGGTCTAAAACAGCCATAACACGTGGAGCTACTTTATTTAAATCTTCACGCACACAAAATTCTAAAAGCGAAACATCAATTAAATTTGTACGTTTTGCAATTCCAATTGTTCTTGCAAAATTTCTAATTGCAGTTGGTGTATACCCTCTTCTTCTCATTCCTGAAATAGTACTCATTCGAGGATCGTCCCAACCTGTAACATGATTTTCTTCTACTAATTGCAACAATTTACGTTTTGATACTATCGTATGAGATAAATTTCTTCGTGCAAATTCACGTTGTTTTGGACGTACTTTAGAAGCATCATAAATTTGATTCAAAAACCAATCGTATAATTCTCTATGTGGTAAAAATTCTAAGGTACAAAATGAATGTGAAATCTGCTCTAAATAATCGCTCTCACCATGAGCCCAATCATACATAGGATAAATACACCAATCATTTTCTGTTCTATGATGATGTGCATGCATAATACGATAAATTATAGGATCACGCATTAACATATTCGTAGCATTCATACTTATTTTTGCACGTAATACATGAGTTCCTTTTTCAAACTCCCCATTTTTCATACGTGTAAATAAATCTAAATTTTCTTCTATAGAACGATTTCTAAATGGTGAATCAGTTCCTGGTTGGGTAGGTGTTCCTTTTTGAATAGCCATTTCTTCTGAGGTTTGACTATCTACATACGCTTTATCTTTTTTGATTAATTCTACTGCCCAATCATATAGTTGTTGAAAATAATCAGAAGCATAACATTCTTTATCCCATTTAAAACCAAGCCATTCTACATCTCTTTTAATAGCATCTACATATTCTTGTTCTTCTTTAGAAGGATTAGTATCGTCAAAACGTAAATTTACCGGGGCTTTATAGTCAACTCCTAATCCAAAATTTAAACAGATAGCACTCGCATGACCTACGTGTAAATATCCATTTGGTTCTGGTGGAAAACGAAAACGTAATTTATCTTTTGACAAACCATTTTTTAAATCTTCTTCTATGATTTGCTCTATAAAATTTAATGATCTTTCTTCTTTAGACATAATAATTTTCTATCTTTTGTACAAAGATAGAAAATGTTTCAAGTTTCGAGTTTAAAGTTCTTTAAAAGTTATAAAATCTAACTAAATTTGACCTGTAAAACCTTGTTTCAAAGTCTGTATTACTTACAAAAACAACTTGAAACCTGTAACAAAAAAATTATGGGAACAATTAAATTAACAAATATTAGAACATACTCTTACCACGGATGTTTAGAAGAAGAAGCTAAAATAGGTAGTGATTATAGGGTAGATTTACTAATTAAGACAAATTTAAAACCATCTGCTCACACAGACGAACTAACAGATACTGTTGATTATGTAGACTTAAACAGAATAGTAATAGAAGAAATGGCTATTCGTGCGAAATTATTAGAACATGTTGCCCAAAGAATTATAAATCGTATTTTATCTGAATTAATTATGGTAACCAAAGTAAAAATTGAAGTTACAAAACTAAATCCTCCTATTGGTGGTGATGTTGAGGGAGTTACTATATGTATGAAAAAGAAAAAAAATAGTTTTTTTAGACTGATTAAGGAAAAGTAATCTATAAAAAGTAAAACTTTTTAAAACTTTAAACTTTAAACTTTAAACTTTTTTATATATTTGCAATCCAGAATTAAGGCGTCGTGGCCGAGCGGCTAGGCACCGGTCTGCAAAACCGTCTACTCCGGTTCGAATCCGGACGATGCCTCAAAAACCTTCTAAGAAATTAGGAGGTTTTTTTATTCTGTAGTGTGTTCTATTTTATTTGTGATATCATCTTTCATTCCAGGAAATACACCTTGTAATAAAAAGAAAACGCCAAATATTATTAATATAAAACTAATTACTCGTTTAATTTTATAAATATTTGTTGGGGTAAGTTTGTGTTTTAATTGTTTGGCTAAAATAATTTTAACAACATCTATTCCAAGATAAAATAAAAGTGTAGAAGCAAAAAAAGTAAAAATTCTAAAAGGTTTCATTTCTAGTTGAGGCCCTTGTGTAATTATTACCATCATCCAGAAACCTAAAATTCCAATATTAATTACATTTAAGAAAAAACCTTTAAAAAATAAACCTAAATAATTGTTTTTTGGAATATCTTCTACTTCATCATTTTCAATTTCTATAACAAATTTTTTCTTTAACTGAATAAAGGATACAATTCCATAAATAGCCATTACTAGACCGCCTATTATAAATAAATTT
This sequence comes from Flavobacterium sp. 20NA77.7, assembly GCF_031326205.1. NCBI lineage: Bacteria > Pseudomonadati > Bacteroidota > Flavobacteriia > Flavobacteriales > Flavobacteriaceae > Flavobacterium > Flavobacterium nakdongense. The sequence goes on from NZ_CP133721.1 coordinate 2,327,872, forward strand.
GGGTTATCTTTAAATTGTGCTAATATCTGATTAGAAGCAAAATAAGCTATTAAAATAAATACAATATCGCTAAAAACAATACCACAATCAAAAGTAAAAGCGGCTTTAAATCCTTTAGTAATACTGGTTTCTAATAAAACGAAAAAACCAGGACCAATAGAAAAGGCTAGTAAAAAAGCCCAAGGAATAGCGACAAATATATCTTTAATCATCTAGTATAAATTTTAAAAGATAAAGATAAAAAAAAACCTATAAGAATAACTTATAGGTTAAAAAATTTAAAATAATTTGTTATTTTACGATTCTAATTGTTCCGCCCACAACTGTTTTTTCATCTACATTTGTAGGATTACCGTAAATAGAAATTGTTCCGCCAGCTCGTGTTTTTGCAGTAACTTTCTCTGAAGCATATACATCTGCAATTCCACCAGCATTTACAGTAACGTTTGTGTTTTTACTATAACAATCTAAGCCATCATATCGTGCACCTGAATTAACTAAAACATCTTGATAATTTACATTGCCTTTTAGAGTTATAATACTTCCTGAACCACATCTAAGGGTTAAATTTTGAGCATCAATATGTTGTAAGTTAATAGTAGCACCTTCTTTTGTAATGAGTTCTAAATTTGTTGTTTGTAGCGTATCATTTGATGAAATAGTACTCCCTTCATTTGCTTCTAAGGCTGTTATTTTTTTATAATAAACGGTAGCTGATACATCGTCACCGCTTAATAGTTTTGTTAAAGGCATTCTTATTTTTAATTCTCCATTTTTATTGACTAGCTCTACTTCATCCGCATTTCCTCCTTTAAGAACTACTTTGTTTTCAGTAGAAGGAATTAAAGTAACATCTATTTGATCAAATGCAGTAATTTTAGTAAAATCACCAACTTGTTTCTCTGTTTGAGCAAAAGCTAAAGAGCTTAAAAAAAATAAGGAATAAATAATTTTTTTCATAATCTCAATTAAATGTAAAATGAATAATATATATAAATTAATACTAAAATTAATAGTTGTAAAAAATTAAGGTATAATCTATTTTTAAGAAGTTTTTTAAGTATAAAATCAAATATTAATAACAGAAATGAAATCAATAAAAAGATAAAAATAACTGGTCCTTTACATGAACTTAAATCTGTATAAATTAATAATTTCACAAAAAATAAAAAGATAAATAATGCACTAACATTAAAAACCGAAATATTCCTTTTTATAAATGCGATTACTTTCATTTTTTATAAATACCTGAAAGGTTTTAAAACCTTTCAGGAAAACTAATTACTAATCACTTAAACTACTCATTCTTTCTAATATACCAAAAATCCAATTGTTTTTTAACTAAATCGGCATTTTTTACTTTAACATACACTTCGTCGCCAAGTTGTATTAAACTTTTAGTTAATTCGCCAACTAAAGCATATTGTTTTTCATCAAACGTGTAATAATCATCTTTAATTTCTCTAATTCTACACATACCTTCACATTTATTTTCGATGATTTCTACATAAATTCCCCATTCAGTCACCCCAGAAATTACACCTAAAAATTCTTGATCTTTATGATCTTGCATGTATTTTACTTGCATGTATTTCACAGAATCGCGTTCAGCTTGAGCGGCTAAACCTTCCATTTGTGAGGAATGCTTACATTTTTCTTCATAATCTTCTTCATTGACACTTTTTCCCGCATCAATATAATGTTGTAGCAAACGGTGTGCCATAACATCTGGATAACGACGAATAGGTGATGTAAAATGACTATAATAATCAAAAGCTAAACCGTAATGACCTATGTTATGAGTAGAATAAGAAGCTTTACTCATACTTCTAATAGCAAGAGTATCAACCATATTTTGTTCTTTTTTACCTTGTACTTCTTCTAATAATGAATTTAATGATTTAGAAATAGTATCTTTTGATTTAAAATTTATACTGTAACCAAATTTTGAAATTACAGCTTGTAAATTCATTAATTTATCTTCATTAGGTTCGTCGTGAATTCTATAAATAAAAGTTTTCTTTTGTTTTCCAATAAACTCAGCTACTTTTCTATTAGCTAACAACATGAATTCTTCAATTAAATGATTTGCATCTTTACTTTGTTTGAAATATACTCCAACAGGTTCAGCATTTTCATTTAAATTAAATTTTACTTCTACTTTATCAAACGAAATTGCACCAGCTGCCATTCTTTTTCTACGAAGAATTTTTGCTAATTCATCTAATTTTAATACAGCTTCTACTATTGGTTTAGGCGCATGATAATCTTTACCAGTTAATGAAATATGAGCTGGAATAATAGCTGATTTAGTCTCAATAATTTCTTGCGCTTCTTCATAAGCAAACCGTTGGTCTGAATAAATAACTGTTCTTCCAAACCATGCATCTACCACTTCTGCTTTAGTATTTAATTGAAAAACAGCTGAAAACGTATATTTTTCTTCATTAGGTCTAAGCGAACAAGCAAAATTAGATAATACTTCTGGTAACATAGGAACTACTCTATCTACTAAATATACTGAAGTAGCTCTGTTGTATGCTTCCTCATCTAAAATAGTACCTTCTTGTACATAATGTGAAACGTCAGCAATATGTACACCAATTTCATAATTCCCATTCTCTAAAATTTGAAACGATAACGCATCATCAAAATCTTTAGCATCTTTTGGATCAATCGTAAACGTTAAAATATTTCGCATATCTCGACGTTTTTTAATTTCTTCTTCGGTTATAGAAGTATCCATTTTATTTGCATAGGTTTCTACTTCAATAGGAAAATCATACGGTAAACCATATTCGGCTAAAATAGCATGAATTTCAGTATTGTGTTCACCTGGTTTTCCTAAAACTCTTATAACCGAACCAAAAGGAGAGTCAGCTTTTTTTGGCCAATCTTCTAGTTGTACTAAAACTACATCACCATGTTCAGCATCATGTAATTTATTCTTGGGAACAAAAATATCGGTATACATTTTAGCATTTGCAGTGGTTACAAAAGCAAAGTTTTTTTGTACATCAATTACACCTACAAATTCGGTTTTAGCGCGTTCTATAATTTCTACTACTTCTGCTTCTGGTTTTCTAGAACTTCTTTTATTATAAATATAACATTTAACTTTATCTCCGTCTAACGCATGATTTAAATTTAAAAAA